>NZ_JBWKYJ010000017.1:0-69171 GCF_059423685.1 Acidovorax sp. GW460-11-11-14-LB4
AGAAGGTCTGCGCTTCGCTATCCGCGAAGGCGGCCGTACCGTGGGCGCTGGCGTCGTGGCCAAGATCATTGCTTAATCAAGCAAGATATACAGGGGTATAGCTCAATTGGCAGAGCGTCGGTCTCCAAAACCGAAGGTTGTAGGTTCGATTCCTACTGCCCCTGCCACTTGAATGTGGCCCCCAACAAGCCCGCCAGACCCTGGCGGGCTTCGGTGTCTTAAGTGATGCCGTGACTAGGAAGCAGGAAATACTCAAAGATGGCCACTTCACAGGTTGAAACTGTCAATACAGGCGCAGACAAGGCCAAGCTCGCAGCGGTAGTGGCGTTGGTCATTGCCTCCGTTGCGGGCTTTTATTTGTTGAGCAAGCAAGGCGCTGTCGTGCAGTGGGCGGCATTGATCGTCGGGCTGGTTGCGGCTGCGGCGGTGTTTTTGGTGTCGGAATCTGGGCGTCAATTCGTCGCGTTTGCCAAAGACGCATGGCGCGAAGTGAAAAAGGTAGTCTGGCCCACGCGCAAGGAAACCTTGCAGATGACGGCCTATGTGTTTGCCTTTGTGGTCATCATGGCGCTTTTTCTGTGGTTCACGGACAAGACGCTGGAGTGGGTCTTGTACGACTTGATTTTGGGTTGGAGAAAGTCATGACGACCGCTGCGGAAATCACGGGAGCACAAGCTCCTGCAGGCGCTTCTGCCTCGGCCAATCCAGACCTGCGCTGGTACATCGTCCATGCCTATTCAGGCATGGAAAAAGCGGTCGAACGCAACATTCAGGAGCGCATCGGCCGTTCTGGCATGCAAGACAAATTTGGTCGGATCTTGGTGCCGACCGAAGAAGTCGTGGAAATGAAGAACGGCCAACGCAAGACGACGGAGCGTCGCTTGTTCCCTGGCTATGTGTTCGTTGAGATGGTGATGGATGACGATACCTGGCACTTGGTGAAGCACACCAACAAGGTCACAGGTTTTGTGGGCGGCGCCAAGAACAGACCTGCCCCCATCTCGGAAGACGAAGTGCAAAAGATCGTCAGCCAGATGCAGGAAGGCACCGACAAACCACGGCACAAGATCGAGTTCATGGTGGGCGAGTTGGTGCGCGTTAAGGAAGGTCCTTTCACGGACTTCAATGGCTCTGTCGAGGAAGTCAATTACGAAAAGAGTCGCGTGCGCGTCTCTGTGATGATTTTCGGTCGCTCGACCCCTGTGGAGCTGGAGTTCGGACAGGTCGAAAAGACATAAATCTGTCGAGCACAAGCCTGCCTGCCTCGGCAGTCAGGGCAAAGATTTTGGACGCCGCACTTTTCGGCTCGGTGCGGACGTCGTCACAGTGAGTCGTTAACCCGGGGAGCTGGTGGTTGCATGGTGCAACACAAGCGTTATGACCCGTCAGGAGTAAAGCATGGCGAAAAAAATCGTCGGTTTTATCAAGCTGCAAGTTCCAGCTGGTAAGGCCAATCCATCCCCACCGATCGGCCCAGCACTGGGTCAACGTGGCCTCAACATCATGGAGTTCTGCAAGGCATTCAATGCGCAGACCCAAGGTGTGGAGCCAGGTCTGCCACTGCCCGTGGTCATCACGGCGTTCGCAGACAAGAGCTTTACCTTCATCATCAAGACGCCGCCTGCGACGACTCTGATCAAGAAGGCCATCAAGCTCGAAAAGGGTTCTTCCAATGCCCTGAAGACCAAGGTTGGCAAGATCACGCGCGAACAGCTCGAAGAGATCGCCAAGACCAAGATGAAGGACATGAACGCCGCTAACGTTGACGCTGCTGTCCGTACGCTGGCTGGTTCCGCACGCTCGATGGGCGTGACGGTGGAGGGTTTGTAAATGGCCAAGTTGACGAAAAAGCAAAAGGCCCTGCAGGGCAAGGTTGACAGCACCAAGCTGTACGCTTTTGCAGACGCAGTGGCGCTCGTGAAAGAAGCTGCAACGGCCAAGTTCGATGAATCCATCGACGTGGCAGTGCAACTGGGCATCGATGCCAAGAAGTCGGACCAAGTGGTGCGTGGCGCCGTGGTGCTGCCCAATGGCACTGGCAAGACGACCCGTGTCGCTGTGTTTGCACAAGGCGCCAAGGCGGAAGAAGCCAAGGCTGCGGGCGCTGACATCGTTGGCATGGACGACCTAGCTGCCATGGTCAAGGCTGGTGACATGCCTTTCGACGTGGTGATTGCTGCCCCCGACGCTATGCGCGTTGTGGGTACGCTGGGCCAGATTCTGGGCCCTCGTGGTCTGATGCCTAACCCCAAGGTTGGCACCGTGACTCCTGACGTTGCCACGGCTGTGAAGAACGCCAAGGCTGGTCAGGTGCAGTTCCGCGTGGACAAGGCCGGTATCGTGCACAGCACCATTGGCCGCCGTTCGTTCGACAACGAAAAGCTGCAAGGCAACCTGGCTGCGCTGATCGATGCACTGAACAAGGCCAAGCCAGCTTCGAGCAAGGGTCTGTACCTGCGCAAGGTCGCTGTGTCCTCCACGATGGGCGTTGGCGTCCGCGTGGATACGCAATCCATCGCAGCGTAATTGCGATTGAAATCTTCGGGCCTTTTTCAAAGGGCCTGATGTGGTGGGCTGTGGGTGGTGCAATACCTGCCTGCAGGCCATCCAAGACCGTTGGTGTGTGGCTCGCCGCACTTAATCCCCTTGCGGGGCCAACGCAGATGGCGATCCCGCTGCAGATGGAATTCGTTCCGAAACAGTTGGTCGCTGCAACAAGAGCGCGCAGGAGGGTGCAAGCCTGAGTGCGCAATTTAAGGAGTAGACCTTGAGTCTTAATCGCAGTGAGAAAGAAGCGGTCATCAGTGAAGTGACCAGCCTCGCCGCTAAAGCTCAAACGCTTGTGATCGCGGAATACCGTGGCATCACGGTCGCCGACATGACCAAACTGCGCGTTGATGCTCGCAGCAAGGGTGTGAGCCTGAGTGTTCTGAAGAACACCCTGGCCCGCCGTGCTGTGGCAGGCAGCCAGTTTGACGTGGTGGCAGACCAGATGACCGGTCCCCTGATCTATGGCTTCTCCGAAGACGCCGTGGCTGCCGCGAAAGTGGTGGCTGACTTTGCGAAGACCAACGACAAGTTGGTGATTCGCGGTGGCGCTTTCGGTGGTAAAGCCCTGGACGTCAACGGCGTGAAGCAACTGGCCAACATTCCTTCCAAGGAAGTTCTGCTGGCTCAGATTTGTGGCTTGCTTATGTCCCCCATGTCGCGTACAGCCGTTGTGCTGGGCGCACTGGCGGCGAAAAAAGGCGAAGGCGCAGCCGCACCGGCCGCCGAACCTGCAGCAGCTTGATAGCTGGGCAGTCAACCAACACAATTGTTAGGAAATCAAAATGGCATTCGATAAAGACGCATTTTTGACCGCGCTGGACAGCATGACGGTTCTGGAACTCAATGACCTGGTGAAGGCCATTGAAGAGAAGTTTGGCGTGAGCGCTGCAGCTATGGCTGCTCCTGCTGCCGCTGGTGGTGGCGCTGGCGCCGCTGCTGCTGAAGAAAAGACGGAATTCAACGTGGTGCTGACCGAAGCCGGCGCCAACAAGGTGTCCGTCATCAAGGCAGTGCGCGAAATCACTGGCCTGGGCCTCAAGGAAGCCAAGGACCTGGTGGACGGCGCTCCCAAGAACGTCAAGGAAGGCATTGCCAAGGCCGACGCCGAAGCAGCCGTCAAGAAGCTGGTGGAAGCCGGCGCCAAGGCCGAACTCAAGTAATTCGGTCTTGCTCAAGGGCTGGAGTGCTCCTCAAAGGGCCTCCAGCCTTTGGTGCTTTCAGAGAGCACCCGTAAGCCCCGTCTGCAACGAGGCTTTCGAGTGTCTTCTGACAACCCCGACAGCAGAAGACGCCTTGGTTCGGGTGATGTGCAACGCATCACCGTCCGCCATGGTTGGTAGTGGCCAACCGCCAAGCCCGTAAGGACCACGCTCCTTGCGGGTCAGTCGTCGAAGACCCAGGACTCATGTCTTTGCCCGGAGATCTCATGGCCTATTCCTACACCGAACGCAAGCGAATTCGCAAAAGTTTCGGCACTCGCGATAGCGTGCTCGAAGTTCCTTATCTGCTGCAGATGCAGAAGGACGCATACACCGCTTTCCTGCAGGCAGATACAGCACCCCAGAAAAGAACCATCGAAGGCCTTCAGGCTGCATTCGACGCTGCCTTCCCCATCGTCTCCCACAACGGTTTTGTGGAGATGAAGTTCATTGAGTACAACCTGGCAAAGCCTGCCTTCGATGTGCGTGAGTGCCAGACCCGTGGTCTGACGTTCGCCTCGGCAGTGCGCGCCAAGGTGCAACTGATCATCTATGACCGCGAGTCCTCGACGTCGCAGTCCAAGGTGGTCAAGGAAGTGAAGGAGCAAGAGGTCTACATGGGTGAAGTGCCCCTGATGACCGACAAGGGCTCGTTCATCATCAACGGCACGGAGCGCGTGATCGTGTCGCAGCTGCACCGTTCGCCAGGCGTGTTCTTCGAGCATGACAAGGGCAAGACCCACAGCTCGGGCAAGCTGCTGTTCTCGGCTCGGATCATCCCGTACCGCGGCTCCTGGCTCGACTTCGAGTTCGACCCCAAGGACATCCTGTACTTCCGCGTGGACCGTCGCCGCAAGATGCCGGTCACGATTCTGCTCAAGGCCATCGGCCTGAACCCCGAGTCCATCCTGGCGAACTTCTTCGTCAACGACAACTTCCGTCTGATGGACAGCGGTGCGCAGATGGAGTTTGTCTCCGAGCGCCTGCGTGGCGAAGTGGCACGTTTCGACATCACCGACAAGTCGGGCAAGGTGGTTGTGGCCAAGGACAAGCGCGTCACGGCCCGTCACACCCGCGAACTGGAGCAGTCTGGCACCACGCACATCAGCGTGCCAGAAGACTTCCTGATTGGCCGTGTGGTCGCTCGCAACATTGTGGACGCCGACACGGGCGAAATCATCGCCAAGGCCAATGAAGAACTGACCGAAGCGCTGCTCAAGAAGCTGCGTACTGCCGGCGTGCAAGACCTGCAGGTCATCTACACAAACGAACTGGACCAAGGCGCCTACATCTCGCAGACCCTGCGCATCGATGAAACGGTGGACGAGTTCGCTGCCCGCGTGGCCATCTACCGCATGATGCGCCCCGGCGAGCCGCCGACAGAAGACGCCGTGCAGGCCCTGTTCCAGCGCCTGTTCTACAACCCCGACACGTACGACCTGTCGCGCGTGGGCCGCATGAAGTTCAACGCCAAGATTGGCCGCGACGAATCCACTGGCCCCATGGTGCTGTCCAACGAAGACATCCTGGCCGTGGTCAAGATCCTGGTGGACCTGCGCAACGGCAACGGCGAAGTCGATGACATCGATCACCTGGGCAACCGCCGCGTGCGTTGCGTGGGCGAACTGGCCGAAAACCAGTACCGCACGGGCCTGGCACGTATCGAAAAGGCCGTGAAGGAGCGTCTGGGCCAGGCCGAGCAAGAGCCGCTGATGCCCCACGACCTGATCAACAGCAAGCCGATCTCGGCCGCCCTGAAGGAATTCTTCGGTGCCTCGCAGCTGTCGCAGTTCATGGACCAGACCAACCCGCTGGCTGAAATCACGCACAAGCGCCGTGTATCTGCCCTCGGACCAGGCGGTCTGACCCGTGAACGTGCAGGCTTCGAAGTGCGTGACGTGCACGTGACCCACTACGGTCGCGTCTGCCCTATCGAAACGCCTGAAGGTCCCAACATTGGTCTGATCAACTCGCTGGCCCTGTACGCCCGCCTGAACGAGTACGGTTTCATTGAGACTCCGTACCGTCGTGTGGTGGACGGCAAGGTGACCAACGACATCGACTATCTGTCGGCGATCGAAGAAGGCAAATACGTGATTGCGCAGGCCAATGCGCAGCTCGACAAGGACGGTCGTCTGACGGGCGAACTGGTCTCAGCCCGTGAAAAGGGTGAGTCGATTCTGTGCGGCGCAGACCGCGTGCAGTACATGGACGTGTCGCCCGCGCAGATCGTGTCGGTGGCAGCCTCGCTGGTGCCATTCCTGGAGCACGATGACGCGAACCGCGCGTTGATGGGCGCCAACATGTCGCGCCAGGCCGTGCCTGTGCTGCGTCCTGAAAAGCCCCTGGTCGGTACGGGCATCGAACGTGTGGCCGCTGTGGACTCGGGCACCGTGGTGACCGCTACACGTGGTGGTATCGTGGATTACGTGGATGCCACCCGTATCGTGGTCCGCGTGAACGACGACGAAGCCGTGGCCGGTGAAGTGGGTGTGGACATCTACAACCTCATCAAGTACCAGCGTTCCAACCAGAACACCAACATCCACCAGCGTCCTATCGTCAAGAAGGGTGACAAGCTGGTCAAGGGTGACGTCGTGGCCGACGGTGCATCGACGGACTTTGGCGAAATCGCCATCGGCCAGAACATGCTGATCGCGTTCATGCCCTGGAACGGCTACAACTTCGAAGACTCGATCCTGATCTCCGAACGCGTGGTGTCCGAAGACCGCTACACCTCGATCCACATCGAAGAACTGGTGGTCATGGCTCGCGACACGAAGCTGGGTGCAGAAGAAATCACACGCGACATTCCGAACCTGTCGGAACAGCAACTGAACCGTCTGGACGAGTCCGGCATCATCTACGTGGGCGCCGAAGTGCAACCCGGCGACACGCTGGTCGGCAAGGTCACGCCCAAGGGCGAAACCACCCTCACGCCTGAAGAGAAGTTGCTGCGCGCCATCTTCGGCGAGAAGGCTTCCGACGTGAAGGACACGTCGCTGCGCGTGGACCAGGGGTCGTCGGGCACCGTGATCGACGTGCAGGTGTTCACCCGCGAAGGCATCCAGCGAGACAAGCGCGCCCAGCAGATCATCGACGATGAACTCAAGCGCTTCCGTCTGGACCTGAACGACCAGCTGCGCATCGTGGAGGCCGACGCCTTTGATCGTATCGAGAAGCTGCTGACCGGCCGCGTGGCCAACGGCGGCCCACAGAAGCTCGCCAAGGGCACGAAGATCGACAAGGCCTATCTGGCTTCCGTCGAGAAGTTCCACTGGTTCGACATCCGCCCTGGGGAAGACGAAGTCGCCACCCAGCTCGAATCCATCAAGAACGCGCTGGAGCAAACGCGCCACAGCTTCGACCTGGCCTTTGAAGAAAAGCGCAAGAAGCTCACGCAAGGCGACGAGCTGCCTGCTGGCGTGCTCAAGATGGTCAAGGTGTACCTGGCCGTCAAGCGCCGTCTGCAGCCTGGCGACAAAATGGCCGGCCGCCACGGTAACAAGGGTGTGGTGTCCAAGATCGTTCCGGTCGAAGACATGCCCTACATGGCCGACGGCACGCCTGCCGACATCGTTCTGAACCCGCTGGGCGTGCCCTCGCGGATGAACATTGGTCAGGTGCTGGAAGTCCACCTGGGCTGGGCCGGCAAGGGCATTGGTCAGCGCATCGGCAACATGCTCCAGGAGCAGGCCAAGGCGTCCGAGCTGCGCACCTTCCTCGAAGAGGTGTACAACTCGCGCGGCCGCAAGGAAGACCTGTCGCAACTGAGCGACGACGACCTGATGGCCATGGCGGAAAACCTGACGAGTGGTGTGCCTTACGCTACCCCCGTGTTCGATGGTGCCTCGGAAGAAGAAATCAAGGACATGCTCAAGATCGCCTACCCGGACGATATTGCTGAGCGCAAGGGCCTGACACCGACCCGCACACAGGCTTATCTGTTTGATGGCCGCACGGGCGAGCGCTTTGAGCGCCCGACCACCATCGGCTACATGCACTACCTGAAGCTGCACCACTTGGTGGACGACAAGATGCACGCCCGCTCGACCGGTCCTTACTCGCTCGTCACGCAGCAGCCGCTGGGTGGTAAGGCGCAGTTCGGTGGCCAGCGTTTCGGGGAAATGGAAGTGTGGGCGCTGGAAGCTTACGGCGCCGCCTACGTGCTGCAGGAAATGCTGACCGTGAAGTCCGACGACGTCGTGGGCCGTACCAAGGTGTACGAGTCCATCGTCAAGGGCGAACACGCCATCGAAGCCGGCATGCCGGAATCGTTCAACGTGCTGGTCAAGGAAATCCGTTCGCTGGGCCTGGACATCGAGCTGGAACGCTCCTAAGCAGAAAAGGAAAGAGTCACTATGAAATCGCTACTCGACCTGTTCAAGCAATTCACGCCGGACGAGCATTTCGATGCCATCCGCATCGGCATGGCTTCGCCCGAAAAGATCCGTTCGTGGTCTTTCGGCGAAGTGAAGAAGCCCGAAACCATCAACTACCGCACATTCAAGCCCGAGCGTGACGGTCTGTTCTGCGCCAAGATTTTTGGTCCTATCAAGGACTACGAATGCCTGTGCGGCAAGTACAAGCGCCTCAAGCACCGCGGTGTGATCTGCGAGAAGTGCGGCGTTGAAGTCACGCAGACCAAGGTGCGTCGCGAGCGCATGGGCCACATTGATCTGGCCGCACCTTGCGCTCACATCTGGTTCCTGAAGTCGCTGCCTTCGCGTCTGGGCCTGGTGCTCGACATGACGCTGCGCGACATCGAACGCGTGCTGTACTTTGAAGCCTACGTGGTGACCGACCCCGGCATGACCCCGCTGAAGAAGTTCAGCATCATGTCCGAAGACGACTACGACGCCAAGCGCAAGGAATACGGCGACGAGTTCATCGCCAAGATGGGCGCCGAAGGCATCAAGGACCTGCTGGAATCCATCGACATCGACCTGTCGATCGAACGCCTGCGCGGTGACCTGACCGGCTCCGAAGTCAAGGTCAAGAAGAACGCCAAGCGCCTGAAGGTGCTCGAAGCCTTCAAGAAGTCGGGCATCAAGCCCGAATGGATGGTGCTGGAAGTGCTGCCCGTGCTGCCACCGGACCTGCGTCCGCTGGTGCCGCTGGACGGTGGCCGCTTCGCGACCTCCGACCTGAACGATCTGTACCGCCGCGTCATCAACCGCAACTCGCGTCTGCGCCGCCTGCTGGAGCTGAAGGCCCCTGAAATCATCGCCCGCAACGAAAAGCGGATGCTGCAGGAAGCCGTCGACTCGCTGCTGGACAACGGCCGCCGTGGCAAGGCCATGACGGGCGCCAACAAGCGTGCGCTGAAGTCGCTGGCCGACATGATCAAGGGCAAGTCCGGCCGTTTCCGCCAGAACTTGCTGGGCAAGCGCGTGGACTACTCCGGTCGTTCCGTGATCACCGTGGGCCCAACGCTCAAGTTGCACCAGTGCGGTCTGCCCAAGCTGATGGCTCTGGAGCTGTTCAAGCCTTTCATCTTCTCGCGCCTCGAAGCCATGGGCATCGCGACGACGATCAAAGCCGCCAAGAAGGAAGTCGAATCTGGCACCCCCGTGGTGTGGGACATCCTGGAAGAGGTCATCAAGGAACACCCTGTGATGCTGAACCGTGCACCTACGCTGCACCGTTTGGGCATCCAGGCCTTTGAGCCCATCCTGATCGAAGGCAAGGCCATCCAGCTGCACCCCCTCGTTTGTGCGGCCTTCAACGCCGACTTCGACGGTGACCAGATGGCTGTGCACGTCCCGCTGTCGGTGGAAGCACAAATGGAAGCCCGCACGCTGATGCTGGCCTCCAACAACGTGCTGTTCCCCGCCTCAGGCGAACCCTCCATCGTGCCTTCGCAGGACGTGGTGCTGGGTCTGTACTACGCCACCCGTGACCGTATCAACGGCAAGGGCGAAGGCCTGGTGTTCGCTGACACCGGCGAAGTGCAGCGTGCCCTGGACGCTGGCCAGGTCGAACTGGCTGCCAAGATCACGGTGCGCATGACCGAGTGGACCAAGGACAAGGCCACGGGCGAATTTGTGCCCTCGACCTCGCTGGTGGAAACCACTGCAGGCCGCGCACTGCTGTCCGAGATCTTGCCCAAGGGCCTGCCGTTCAGCAACATGAACAAGGCGCTCAAGAAGAAGGAAATCTCCAAGCTCATCAACGTGAGCTTCCGCAAGTGCGGCCTGAAGGAAACCGTGGTGTTTGCAGACAAGCTGCTGCAAAACGGTTTCCGCCTGGCTACGCGCGCTGGTATCTCCATTGCCATCGACGACATGCTGGTGCCGCCACAAAAGGCCGGCATCATTGAGCGCTCCGAGAAGGAAGTCAAAGAGATCGAACAGCAGTACGTGTCCGGTCTGGTGACGTCTGGCGAGCGCTACAACAAGGTGGTGGATATCTGGGGCAAGGCCGGCGACGAAGTGTCCAAGGTGATGATGGCCCAGCTGTCCAAGCAAAAGGTCACCGACCGCCACGGCAAGGAAGTGGACCAGGAGTCTTTCAACTCCATCTATATGATGGCCGACTCCGGTGCTCGGGGCTCTGCTGCCCAGATCCGTCAGGTGGCTGGTATGCGGGGTCTGATGGCCAAGCCAGACGGCTCGATCATCGAGACGCCCATCACCGCGAACTTCCGCGAAGGTCTGAACGTGCTGGAGTACTTCATCTCCACCCACGGTGCCCGTAAGGGTTTGGCCGACACGGCGCTGAAGACGGCGAACTCCGGTTACCTCACCCGCCGTCTGGTGGACGTGACGCAAGACCTGGTTGTGACCGAAGAGGATTGCGGCACGGCCAATGGTTCGCTGATGCGCGCCATCGTCGAAGGCGGTGAAGTGATCGAATCGCTGCGCGAGCGTATCCTGGGCCGCACTGCGGCTGAGGACGTGCTGCACCCCGAGAACCGTGCGGTGCTGGTCGAAGCTGGTGTGATGCTGGACGAAGACCTGATCGAAGAGCTCGAAGCCGCTGGCGTGGACGAAGTGAAGGTGCGCACGGCCCTGACCTGCGAAACCCGCTACGGCCTGTGCGCCAAGTGCTACGGCCGCGACCTGGGCCGCGGTGGCCTGATCAACCTCGGCGAAGCCGTGGGTGTGATCGCTGCCCAGTCCATCGGCGAGCCCGGCACGCAGCTGACCATGCGTACGTTCCACATCGGCGGTGCCGCTTCGCGTGCAGCCATCGCGTCGAGCGTGGAAGCCAAGTCCAACGGCGTGATCGGCTTCAACGCCACGATGCGCTACGTGAGCAACACCAAGGGTGAGCTGGTGGTGATTGCACGTTCGGGTGAAATCATCATCCAGGACGAGCATGGCCGCGAGCGTGAGCGTCACAAGGTGCCTTACGGTGCGACGCTGACGGTGAAGGCCGACCAGCAGATCAAGGCCGGTACGATCCTGGCCAACTGGGATCCGCTGACGCGACCCATCATCACCGAGTTCGCCGGCCAGACCAAGTTCGAGAACGTCGAAGAAGGCCTGACGGTGGCCAAGCAGGTCGATGAAGTGACCGGTCTGTCCACACTGGTGGTGATCGATCCGAAGCGCCGTGGTGCCGCCAAGGTGGTGCGTCCGCAGGTGAAGCTGATCGACGCCCAGGGCAACGAAGTGAAGATCCCTGGTACCGACCACTCGGTGACCATCGGCTTCCAGGTCGGCGCTCTGATCCAGGTGCGCGATGGCCAGGACGTGGGCCCCGGCGAAGTGCTGGCGCGTATTCCGGTCGAAGGCCAGAAGACCCGCGACATTACCGGTGGTCTGCCCCGCGTGGCCGAGCTGTTCGAAGCCCGTACACCGAAGGACAAGGGCACCCTGGCCGAAATGACCGGTACCGTGTCGTTCGGTAAGGAAACCAAGGGCAAGGTTCGCCTGCAGATCACTGACCCTGAAGGTCGCGTGTTCGAAGAGCTCGTGCCCAAGGAAAAGAACATCCTGGTGCACGAAGGCCAGGTGGTGAACAAGGGCGAATCGATTGTGGACGGCCCGGCCGATCCACAAGACATTCTGCGTTTGCTGGGTATCGAAGAACTCTCGCGCTACATCGTCGATGAAGTGCAGGACGTGTACCGCTTGCAGGGCGTGAAGATCAACGACAAGCACATCGAGGTGATCGTTCGCCAGATGCTGCGCCGCGTCGTGGTCGAGAACGTCGGCGAGTCGAACTACATTGCCGGCGAGCAGGTCGAGCGCTCCGAGATCCTCAACACCAACGAGGCACTGCAGGCCGAGGGCAAGATCCCTGCGACCTACAGCAACCTGTTGCTGGGTATCACGAAGGCATCTCTGTCCACCGACTCGTTCATCTCGGCCGCTTCCTTCCAGGAAACGACCCGCGTGCTTACCGAGGCTGCCATCATGGGCAAGCGCGACGAGCTGCGTGGCCTGAAGGAAAACGTGATCGTGGGTCGCCTGATCCCTGCCGGTACGGGTCTGGCCTACCATCAGGCACGCAAGGCCAAGGACGCCATGGACGACGCCGAGCGCCGCGCCATCGCCGAAGCCGAAGCCGCCGAAATGGCAGCCCAGTCGGACGCCTCGGATGTGGACAGTGGCAGCGTCACTGCCACCGACGCAGCGGCAGACTGATAGAAAACAGCAAGGCCTCCCCCAGGCCCTGCTGCGGTCGCCACAGCGCCCCCGTCCTGTCCCAGGCAGGCCGGGGGCGTTTTTGATGGACGCGTGTCTTTTCACCGCCCGTCGTTTGTTTCAACTTTCTGTTTTTCGGGCCGCGACGGGTGCAGCAGCATCCGCTCCGGCAACTGTGCATGCTGTGGTCGTCGCCCCTCTTCTGGATTGCTTTTGCCGTCTTTCTGTTCTGGGCCCTGGGGGCCTACAACCGTCTGATGCGCCTGCGCTCGGCTGTCGTTCAGTCGTTCGGCAGTTTTGACGCACACATGGTGCGGCTGGTGGCCTTGCTCGGCGAGTTCGGCGCGGCGCAGACCGTACAGCGCGGCAGCTTGCTGGCCGATGCAGGTGCGCAAGAGTTGGCCGCGCTGCAGGGTGCCGTGACGCAATTGAGTGCCTCGCTGGCCGTGGCACGTGCCCGCCCGCTGCAGGGTGACGCGGTGGCTGCATTGACGGCCGCCCGCGAAGTGCTGCGAGCGACCTGGGCCACCGCCTTGCAGAAGTTGCTGGCCGACCCTGCACAGCCAGCAGCGTTGGTTCCGACCGCAGATGCCGGTACGGTGACCCCAGGGTCTGCGCCTGTGGTCCTGTCCGTGTGGCAGGTGCGCTGGGACGAACACGCCGTGCAGAACGAGCAAGCGATTCGCGTGTTCAATGAGGCCGTGGTGCAGTACAACAGCGCCATTGCCCAGTTTCCGGCCAGCCTGCTGGCCTGGGTGTTCGGGTTCAAGGCGGCACGTGCGCTGTAACCCGTTTTCAGGATCACGATGACTCCACCTCCCCACCACCGTCCCCGCCGCACCGGTGGCAACGCGCCGCGTCCCGTGCGCGCAGGCTCCGGCCAGCAGTCTGCGCAGGCGGGTTCTGCTGCGAGCTCACCCGATAGGGCGACTCCATCGAGTGCCACGACGGTTCCTCTGTGGCGGTTGCTGACAGCGGTGGCTGGCGCCTTGCAGGCGATCCGGGGTGGGCAGTCCGGCACGGCAGCGCTGGCGGCCATAGAGATCGCGCTGCGCCCTGGCGCGCAGGCCCTGCTGTTCCAGGTATTGCGCCAGACCGGGCGGGCCGAGGCCCTGCGCCGACAGCTGGCCGCCCGTGCCCCCGCACCCGCCGCCGATGCGCTGCTGTGCAGCGCGCTGGCGCTGTGCTGGGACCCGCAGGCCTCGCCCTATGAACCCTTCACCCTGGTGAACCAGGCGGTGGAGGCGGCCAAGCACCACCCGGCCACCCGCGCGCAGGCCTCGTTCATCAACGGCTGCCTGCGCCGTTTTCTGCGCGAGCGCGACGCCCTGGTGGCCGCCACCGACAACGATCCCGTGGCGCGCTGGAACCATCCGGCGTGGTGGGTGCAGCGCCTGCGCAAGGACCACCCCCAGCACTGGGAGCAGATCCTGCAGGCCAACAATGCCCACGCACCCATGGTGTTGCGGGTCAACGAACAAAAATGCACGGTAGCGCAGTATTTACATGCCTTGGATGCTATTGGTTTAGGAGCGGTTGCGGTGGGCCAGCATGGCGTCGCGCTGCGCCAGGCGGTGCCCGTTCAGTCGCTGCCACACTTTGCGGAGGGCTGGGTGTCCGTGCAGGACGCCGCCGCCCAGCAGGCGGCTCCTTTGCTGCTGCAAGGGCTGGATCTGAGTCAGCCCTTGCGCGTGCTCGACGCCTGCGCCGCCCCCGGCGGCAAGACGGCGCACCTGCTGGAGATGGCGGGTCCGCAGCCTCCCTTGCAGGTGACGGCGCTGGAGATCGATGCCACACGCAGCGTCCGCATTGGTGAAACCCTGCAGCGCCTGGGGCTGATGGCCCAGGTCTTGGTGGCCGATGCCGCCCGCCCGCAAGACTGGTGGCAGTCGCAGTGCGGCGGCGTGCCGTTCGACGCCATCCTGCTCGACGCTCCGTGCACCGCGTCCGGCATTGTGCGTCGCCATCCAGACGTGCGCTGGCTGCGCCGTGAATCCGACATTGCCCAGCTGGCAACCCTGCAGGCGGCCCTGCTCAAGGCCCTGTGGCCGCTGTTGCGTCCCGGCGGGCGCCTGCTGTATTGCACTTGTTCCGTCTTCCGGGCAGAGGGTGATGCCCAGGTGCAAACGTTTCTTGCACACAACACCGATGCGCAAATGCTGCCGTCGCCGGGGCATTTAATTCCCGGCAACGCGGACAAGGTCGGGGCTGTCCCGGACAATCTGACCGGTGACCACGACGGCTTTTTTTACGCACTGTTGCAAAAATCGGCGCAATGAGCCCCGGGGCATGCGCTGGTGGCTGGTGTGCGCATGGTTTGTGCTGTTTTGGGGGACGGTGCTCTGCTGGGTGCCGCAGGCCGTAGCGGCACAGGCGGCCTCCTCCGAGGTGGGTGACCTGCGCCTCGAACGCGGGGACGACGGTCTGTACCTGAGTGCCAACCTGCAATTTGAACTGCCCGAGCTGGCCGAAGACGCCCTGCAAAAAGGCATTCCCATGTTCTTCGTGGCCGACGCCCAGGTGCTGCGCGACCGCTGGTACTGGTCCGACCGGCAGGTGGCCGAGACCACCCGGTACTTCCGCCTGAGCTACCAGCCGCTCACCCGCCGTTGGCGTCTCAACATCTCCTCCACGCCTTTCACCAACAGCGGGCTGGGCGTGGTGCTGGGTCAGAATTTTGACAATTACGCCGATGCCTTGTCGTCGATTCAGCGTTTTTCACGTTGGAAGATCGCCGAACGCGATGTGATCGAGTCCGATGCCGTGCATACGGTGAACTTCCGCTTCCGCCTCGACATGTCCCAGCTGCCCCGTCCTTTCCAGATCGGTGCGGTCGGCCGGTCGGGCTGGAACCTGCTGGTCTCCCGCAGCCAGCGCCTGGGCGCAGAGCCAGTCAAGTGAGCACGTCCCCCCCATCCACCGGCGTTTCGGCATCGACCCACGCCACCGCCCGCCAGTCCCGCGCAGTGCGCTGGGCCGTGGGCGTGGGCGCTGCCATCATGTCGGCCATCGGTCTGGTACTGCTGTTCTTGCTGACGCTGGCCACCAACAACCGTGTGCTGTACGAGCGCAACTACGCCTGGCTCTTCGGCGTCAACGTGTTTGTGGCGCTGCTGCTGCTGCTGGTGCTGGGCTGGGTGGCGGTGCGCCTGGGCTTGCGCCTGCGCAAGGGGCGCTTTGGCAGCCGCCTGCTGGTCAAGCTCGCAGCCATTTTTGCGCTGGTGGGGCTCATGCCGGGGCTGCTGATCTATGTGGTGTCCTACCAGTTCGTCACGCGCTCCATCGAAAGCTGGTTCGACGTGAAGGTGGAGGGGGCCCTGTCTGCGGGCGTCAACCTGGCCCGCGTGTCGCTGGACTCGCTGGCCGCGGACATGGCCGCCAAGACCCGCAATGCCAGCGCCCAGGTGGCCCAGGTGCCCGACGCCGCTGCAGGCCTGGTGCTGGAGCGTATTCGCGACCAGCTCGGAGCGACCGATGTGGTGCTCTGGAACGCGTCCGGTCAGGCGGTGGCCAGCGCGGGGCAGTCGCGGTTCAGCCTCAACCCCGAGCGGCCCGGCGCTGCCTTGCTGCGCACGGCGCGCCAGCAGCGCGCCACGGCGCAGATTGAAGGGTTGGACGACATCGCCGACCCGGCTGCGGCGCAGAACGCGCGGGTCAAGGTGCTGGCCCTGGTCAGCAGCCCCAGCGTGGGCCTGTTGATGGAGCCGCGCTATCTGCAGGCCACCTTGCCCCTGCCGCCAGCCTTGGTGGCCAACGCCATCGCCGTGCAGGAGGCCAATCGTGAATACCAGGAGCGTGCGCTGGCCCGGGGCGGGCTGCGGCGCATGTATGTGGGCACGCTCACGCTGAGTCTGTTCCTAGCGGTGTTCGGCGCGGTGCTGCTGGCGGTGCTGCTGGGCAACCAGCTGGCGCGGCCTTTGTTGGTGCTCGCAGAGGGGGTGCGCGAGGTGGCTGCGGGCAACCTGAGTCCCAAGGCCGCGTTGCAAAGCAAAGATGAGTTGGGTGGGCTGACGCGCTCGTTCGCGCTCATGACCCAGCAACTGGCAGACGCGCGCCAGGCGGTGGAGCAGAGCATGGGCGAGGTCGATGCCTCCCGCGCCAACCTGCAGACCATTCTGGACAACCTTACGGCGGGTGTCATCGTGCTGGATGCGCAGGGACTGATCCGTTCGTCCAACCCGGGCGCCACCCGCATCCTGCGCGCTCCCATGGCCGCCTATGAGGGGCGGCCGCTGTCCGAAGTGCCGGGCCTCGCGGAGTTTGCCGCGTCGGTCCAGGGCCATTTCGATGCGTTTTTGGGGGACCATGAACGCCATGGCCTGGACCATTGGCAGCAGCCGTTCGAACTGCATGCCTCCTCCGGCGGCGCCGGACAACACGCCACCAGCCTGGTTGCGCGGGGCGCAGAGCTGCCCGATGCCACCCGACTGTTGGTTTTTGACGACATTTCGGAGATCGTTTCGGCCCAGCGTGCGCAGGCCTGGGGCGAGGTAGCGCGCCGGCTGGCGCATGAAATCAAGAACCCGCTGACCCCCATCCAGCTGTCGGCCGAGCGCCTTGAAATGAAGCTGTCGGGCAAGCTGCCGGACCCTGAACAGGCCATCCTCGCCAAGTCAGTCAAGACCATCGTGGACCAGGTCGATGCGATGAAGCGACTGGTCAACGAGTTCCGCGATTACGCGCGCTTGCCTGCCGCCGAACTGCATGCGCTGGACCTCAATGCCCTGGTCGCCGACGTGCTCCATTTGTATGGGGCAGAAAACGCCACCGTGCCTGTAGAAGCCGAGCTGGACCCGCGCTGCCCCTGGATTGCGGGCGATGCGCAGCAGTTGCGCCAGGTCGTACACAACCTGCTGCAGAACGCTCAGGACTCGACCGAGCAGGCCCGCGCCGGGGCCTCCGAGCCCGTGCCGCCGGTGCGCATCAGCACCCGCTGGAGCGAATCGTCACGCCGTGTGCGGCTCACGGTGTCGGACAGCGGCGGGGGCTTTCCGTCCCACATCCTGCAGCGCGCTTTCGAACCCTATGTCACCACCAAACCGCGTGGCACCGGCCTGGGTTTGGCCGTGGTCAAAAAGATCGCAGATGAGCACGGAGCGCGCATCGAACTGTCCAATCGCACCGAAGAAGGCGTGGTGCGCGGCGCCCAAGTGTCGTTATCATTCGCCCCTGAACCAGCGGTGGCGTCATAACAACACCGCCCCGCAGTACCTCCCCAAGGCGCTTCAACACACATGGCAAACATTCTGGTGGTCGACGATGAGCTCGGCATTCGTGATCTGCTGTCGGAAATCCTGAACGACGAAGGTCACAGCGTAGACCTCGCAGAAAATGCGACCCAGGCCCGAGCCGCCCGGGCAGGCAACAGCTATGACCTGGTGCTGCTGGACATCTGGATGCCTGACACCGACGGCGTCTCGTTGCTCAAAGAGTGGGCGACTGCGGGCGTGCTCACCATGCCGGTCATCATGATGAGCGGCCACGCCACCATCGACACGGCGGTGGAGGCCACGCGCATCGGCGCTTTCTCGTTCCTTGAAAAACCCATCACCCTGCAAAAGCTGCTCAAGGCCGTGGAGCAGGGCCTGGCCCGCAACGCGGCCCACCAGGCTGCACCCGTGGCTGCCGTGTCCGCACCCGCTGCCGCTCCGGCCGATCCCACGTTCTCGCAGCTGCCTGCCGTTTCCGCGGTGATGGCGGGGGTGGACCCTGGCCCCCACGCCCACCAGGGGTTTGACCTGGATCGCCCCCTGCGCGAAGCGCGCGATGGTTTCGAGAAAGCCTACTTCGAGTTTCACCTGGCCCGCGAAGGCGGCTCCATGACGCGCGTGGCCGAAAAGACGGGCCTGGAGCGCACCCACCTGTACCGCAAGCTGCGCCAGCTGGGCGTGGATCTGGGGCGCGGCAAGCGCGGCTGATCAATTAATTTGTGCCTTTTGCCGGAAGCGCTGATTTTTCTGGCTATAATTTGAGGCTCAGGCCCGGTAGCTCAGTCGGTAGAGCAGAGGATTGAAAATCCTTGTGTCGGTGGTTCGATTCCGCCCCAGGCCACCAAACAAAAGCCCTTGATTTGCAAGAATCAAGGGCTTTTTCAATTTCGTACCGCCGAAGCAGGGCCACACCCAGCTGGGCAGGTGCGCATGCCGAAATCCTGCGTTGCCTTGGTGCTGGTTGCCGCCCGTACCGCGCATTGCCTTCTTTGTTGTCTCTCCCCACGTTCCCCATGCCCCTTCTGCAGGACACCACCCTTGGTATCGACTTCGGCACTTCCAACTCCGCGATGGCGGTGCGGCAGGGCGCGGGCCTGTCGCGGATGGTGGCGCTGGAGGGGGATGCACACACGCTGCCCACCGCGCTGTTCTTCAACGCCGAAGACCAGCGCACGCACTTTGGGCGCGATGCGGTGGCGCAGTACCTCGCGGGCACGGAAGGGCGGCTGATGCGCTCGCTCAAGAGCCTGCTGGGCAGTGCGCTGCTGCAGGACAAGACCGCAGTGCACAACCAGCTGGTCAGCTACCAGGACATCATCGGCCTCTTCTTGCGGATGCTGGCGCAGAAGGCCCGCGACGAACTCGGTGGCATGCCCGGGCGGGTGGTGATGGGGCGGCCGGTGCATTTTGTGGACGGCGATGCCGAGCGCGATCAGCAGGCCGAGGACGCGCTGCGCCAGGCCGCGCTGTCTGCAGGGTTCGAGAACGTGAGCTTCCAGTTCGAGCCCATTGCGGCCGCGCTGGACTACGAGCAGCGCATCGACCGGGAGTCGCTGGTGCTGGTGGTGGACATTGGCGGCGGTACGTCGGACTTCACGGTGGTACGCCTGGGCCCCGAGCGCATGGCCCGCGCGGACCGCAGCAGCGATGTGCTGGCCACCACTGGCGTGCACATCGGTGGCACGGACTTTGACCGGCGCCTCAGCCTGGACCTGCTCATGCCGCTGCTGGGCTTTCGCCACATCGGTCCGTCGGGGCGCGAGGTGCCCAGCCGCGTGTTTTTCGACCTCTCGACCTGGCACCTGATCCAGTGGCTGTATTCGCCGCGCGCACTGCGTGATGCGCAGAACCTGCGCACCGACTATGCCGATGCCGCGCTGCATGCCCGGCTGATTCGGGTGTTGAACGAGCGGCTGGGCCACCGCCTGGCCAACACGGTGGAGCAGGCCAAGATCGCGGCTTCTCTGGCCGATGCCGAGGCGCCCATGCCGCTGGACTGGGTCGAGGCTGGGCTCGGCGCCGCCATCACGCCGCCCGGATTGGCGCAGTCCCTGGCGCAGCCGCTGGAACAGGTGGTGGCCTGCGCGCGCGACTGCCTGCAGATGGCGGGACTGGGCGATGGGGGTGTGGATGCGATCTACCTGACTGGGGGCTCGTCGGCATTGCGGCCCCTGCGCCAGGCACTGCGCACGGCCTTCCCGGCAACTCCGCAAGTGGAGGGTGATCTGTTCGGCGGGGTGGCTGCGGGCCTGGCGGTTTCGCGGTAGTCATGCCATCCAGTTTGCTATTAATTGGATAGCTTGTGCGGCATATTGCACTAGCGCTACCGCCCGAAAACATCGCAAACACGGCCCGGGAGCACCTGGAGTCAGTCCTGTACGCCATCCTCGCGCTTCCACTCCAGCGCGGTGTCGTACAGCACGTTGCGTGACGCGCCCGTGATCTCGGCGGCCAGGCGCACGGCGGTCTTCAGGGGCAGCTCGGCCAGCAACAGGCGCAGCACGCGGTGGCTGTCGCCCGCGTCGCTGACCACAGGGACCGGGTGCAGCAGCACCACGAATTCGCCGCGCGAGCGCTGGGGCGACCCATCCAGCCACGCCGTCAGCGCCCGCGCGGGCTGGGTGGTGACTTCTTCAAACTGTTTGGTCAGCTCGCGCGCCAGGGTGACGGGGCGCTCGCCCAATACGGCCAGGGCCTGGGCCAGCTCGCCGATGCGGTGGGGCGCTTCGAGCAGCACCACGCACCGGGGCTCCTGAGCCAGTTGCTGCGCAATCACGTTGGCACGCTCCGCGTTCTTGACGGGCAGGAATCCTGCAAACACAAAGCCGCCGTGTTCGGTGCTGTGGGCTACGGCACCGGCCACGCTCAATGCGGTGGTGATGCTGCTGGCGCCCGGCAGTGGCACGGCACGCAGGCCCGCCGCCTGCACGGCAGCCACCAGACGTGCGCCGGGGTCGCTCACGCCGGGGGTGCCTGCGTCGCTCACATAGGCCACGCGCTGGCCCTGCTGCAGCCGGTGCACCACGTTCTGCGCGGCTTCGGCCTCGTTGTGCTGGTGCACAGCCAGCAGCTGGCTGGCGCCCTTGTCGATGCCGTAGGCGCGCAGCATCGACTGCGTATGGCGCGTGTCTTCGCAGGCCACCGTGTCGGCCAGTTGCAGCACATGCAGTGCGCGCAAGGTGATGTCGGCCAGGTTGCCGATGGGCGTGGCCACCACGTACAGCGCGCCCTGCGGATAATGCTGCGCAGCGGCGGCGTCGTGCGCCGCGCCCTGGGCTGAAGCGAAAGATGCGCTCAATGAATTTCCTTGGAAAAAGACCACCGGCCCTTGCCACCCCAGGGGCTGCCAAAAAAGCCACCACGCGTGAGCGGGGCAACGCTGCCGAGGACCAGGCATTGGCCCATCTGCAGGCAGCGGGACTGCAACTGGCGGTGCGCAATTATCGGACGCCCGGACGCGGCGGGGGCGAGATTGATCTGGTGATGCGTGACCGGGATGGCACCCTGGTGTTTGTGGAGGTGCGCAGCCGCGCGCATGGCGGCTTTGGCGGCGCCGGTGCCAGCATCAGCGCGACCAAGCAGCAGCGCATCATCTTTGCCGCACGGCACTACCTGATGCGCTTGCCGTCGCCACCGCCCTGCCGTTTTGACGTGGTGCTGGTGGAGGAGGGGGTGCAGTGGATCAAGGCGGCGTTCGATGCGCAGTAGCGGCGGGCGCCGTACCGGTCGCCAGCGCAATGCAGGTGGCTACCCTTTGCTACAAAAGCTGTAACACGCGGCGGGTATCATCGGGCCCTCATGCTTGAGCAACGCATCCAACAGCATTTCATCGACAGCGCCGACCTGAAGTACCAGGCCGCGCAGACCCTGAGCCACCCCATTGCCGCTGCCGTACAGGCGGTGCTGGCCTGCGTGACCAGCGGCGGCAAGGTGCTGGCCTGTGGCAACGGCCCGTCCGCCGCCGAAGCGCAGCAGTTTGCCGCCTTTTGCGTGGCGGGCTTTGAACGCGAACGTCCCGAGCTGGCCGCGCTGGCGCTCACATCCGACAACACCCTGCTCACGGCGGCTGCGGGCAGCAACGATGCCACCCAGCAGTTTGCGCGCCAGGTGCGCGCCCTGGGCCAGGCGGGCGATGTGCTGCTGGCCCTGACGGTGCACGGCAACGACCCCAACCTGCTGGCTGCCGCCGAGGCCGCGCACGAGCGCGACATGACCGTGGTGGTGTTGGCGGGCCGCACCGGCGGCAAACTGGCCGCCATGCTGAGGGAGACCGACGTCTTGATCAGCGTGCCCCACGACCGTGCGGCACGCGTGCGCGAAGTCCACACGCTGGTATTGCATTGCATCAGCGACGGCGTGGACGCACAGTTACTTGGTGAACAGGAGATCCCACTATGAACCCGACAACCCTGAACCGCACCCGCCGCGTGGTGGGCACTGCCCTGGCTGCTGCCACACTGGCCGCCGCACTATCGGCCTGCGCGCCCCTGATCGTGGGCGGCGCTGTGGTCGGCGGCGTGATGGCGGTGGACCGCCGCACGGCCGGCACCCAGATCGAAGACGAAGGCATTGAGCTGCGCGCGGCCAACCGCATTCGCGAAGCCCTGGGCGACCGGGCCCATGTCAACGTGACCAGCTACAACCGCCAGGCCCTGCTGACCGGTGAAGTCGCCACGGCCCAGGACCGCCAGGCGGTGGAGCAGATGGTGTCGCAGGTGGAGAACGTGCGCTCCGTGGTCAACGATCTGGCCGTGATGCCCAGCTCCACCCTGAGCCAGCGGTCCACGGACACCTTCATCACCGGCAAGGTGCGTGCGAGCCTGGTGGACGCGCAGGACATCTCGGCCAACTCCTTCAAAGTGGTGACCGAGCGCAACACGGTCTATCTGATGGGCCGTGTCTCGCAGCGCGAGGCTAACCGTGCCACGG
This sequence comes from Acidovorax sp. GW460-11-11-14-LB4, assembly GCF_059423685.1. NCBI lineage: Bacteria > Pseudomonadati > Pseudomonadota > Betaproteobacteria > Burkholderiales > Comamonadaceae > Acidovorax > Acidovorax sp. GW460-11-11-14-LB4. Next base: position 22,486 of record NZ_JBWKYJ010000017.1, read on the forward strand.
ACATCGCCCGGGGCGTGAGTGACGTGCGCAAGGTGGTGCGTGTGTTCGAGATCGTTTCGGAGGAAGAGCTGCGCCGCATCGCGCCGCAGCCTGCGCCGGTCACCACGGACACCAAGCCGGCCGGCGGCTGAGGACAGGGTTCAGCCCAGAGGGGCCAAGTCCCAGACCGCAGCGCGTGGTCTGGGGCTTTTTTCTTGCAGCGCAGCGCTGGGGCTCCGCTGCGCTGCCACACGTCGTCGGCGTTGCACCCGGGGGTGAGGCTGTGACGACGCCTGCTTCGCCCGACCGCCGGGTCTGCCCTTTGTCAGGGCAGACACCGCAGGCGGCTGAGGGGGTTACTTCAAGCGCTGAATCAGGCTGGACGTATCCCAGCGGTTGCCGCCCATCTTCTGCACATCGGCATAGAACTGGTCCACCAGTGCCGTCACGGGCACGCGTGATCCGTTGCGCTTGGCTTCGTCCAGCACCAGTCCCAGGTCCTTGCGCATCCAGTCCACGGCAAAACCAAAGTCGAACTTGCCGTCCACCATGGTCTTGCCACGGTTGTCCATCTGCCAGCTCTGGGCAGCGCCCTTGCCGATCACTTCCAGCACCTGCTTCATGTCCAGCCCGGCGTTCTGGCCAAACGCCACGGCTTCCGACAGGGCCTGCACCAGCCCGGCGATGCAGATCTGGTTGACCATCTTGGCCAACTGGCCCGAGCCGCTGGCACCCAGCAGCGTGAAGGCGCGCGAGAACGCCATGGCCACGGGCTGAGCAGCCTCGAAGGCTGCGGGATCGCCACCGCACATCACGGTCAGCAGGCCGTTCTGAGCGCCGGCTTGGCCGCCGGACACGGGCGCATCCACAAACTGCAGGCCGAGCACTTGGGCGGCTGCATACAGCTCGCGGGCCACCTCGGCCGAGGCCGTGGTGTGGTCCACAAAAATCGCGCCGGGCTTCATGCCTGCGAAGGCACCGTCCGCACCCAGGGTGACCGAGCGCAGGTCATCGTCATTGCCCACACAGCAGAACACGATGTCGGCGCCTGCCGCCGCCTCGCGGGGCGTGGCTGCATGCTGGGGGGCCTTGGTGCTCGCATACTCTGCGCACCACGCTACGGATTTGGTAGCGGTCCGGTTGTACACAGTGACTTCATGACCAGCCAGCGCCAGGTGGCCTGCCATGGGATAGCCCATCACGCCCAAGCCCAGAAAGGCGACTTTGCGGGAGGGGGTGGTGTCGTAATTGCGGGGGTTAGTGCTTGGCATGGTGTGGCGGCAAGATGTTGCAAAAGTATGTGTGAAAACGAAAACCCGCCCAGGAGGGCGGGTGAAGCTGCGCGAAGGTGTGTGGACCTGGCTCTGGGGTCAAACGATCGCGAAATGCTCGGTGCCCTGTGCCAGGTCGGGTGACTTGGCGCGCTGGCTGTTGAGCTTGATCTGCAGGCGCAAGTCGTTGAGCGAGTCGGCATTGCGCAGTGCGTCTTCGTAGCTGATGACATTGGCCTCGTAGGCATCGAACAGCGCTTGGTCGAAGGTCTGCATGCCCAGGTTGCGGCTCTTCTTCATGATCTCCTTGATCTCGGAGACCTCGCCCTTGAAGATCAGGTCGGAGATCAGCGGGGTGTTGAGCATCACCTCCACCGCTGCGGCGCGGCCCTTGCCATCCTGCTTGGGGATCAGGCGCTGCGACACCATGGCGCGCAGGTTGAGCGACAGGTCCATCAACAACTGTGCGCGGCGCTCTTCAGGGAAGAAGTTGATGATCCGGTCCAGCGCCTGGTTGGCGCTGTTGGCGTGCAGCGTGGCCAGGCACAAGTGCCCGGTTTCGGCAAACGCCACCGCATGCTCCATGGTCTCGCGGTCGCGGATTTCGCCCATCAGGATCACATCGGGCGCCTGGCGCAGCGTGTTCTTCAGCGCTGCTTCCCAGCTGTCGGTATCCAGGCCCACTTCACGCTGCGTCACCACGCAGTTCTTGTGCGGGTGCACAAATTCGATGGGGTCTTCCACCGTGATGATGTGGCCGAACGAGTTCTCGTTGCGCCAGTCCACCATGGCGGCCAGCGTGGTGGACTTGCCCGAGCCCGTGGCACCCACCAGGATGCACAGGCCGCGTTTGGTCATCGTCACTTCCTTGAGCACCTGCGGCACACCCAGGCCGTCGATGGTGGGCAGCGTGAGCGGAATGGTCCGCAGCACCATGCCGACCTTGCCCTGCTGGATGAAAGCGTTGACGCGGAAGCGCCCGATGCCAGCGGGCGAGATGGCGAAGTTGCACTCCTTGGTGCGCTCGAAGTCTGCCACCTGCTTGTCGCTCATGATGGCGCGCGCCAGCGTGAGCGTGTGGTTGGACGTGAGGGGTTGCGGCGACACCTTGGTCACCTTGCCATCGACCTTGATGGCGGGTGGAAACTCTGCCGTGATGAACAAGTCGCTGCCGTTGCGGCTCACCATCAGCTTGAGCAGGTCATTGATGAATTTACTGGCCTGATCGCGTTCCATCAGAAGTTCTCCCGGGGGTGGTCGTCTGCCGGACGATCTTGTGTCGTGGATAGGTGCATCATTTCTGGTTGTCGCTCAGGCGTGCGCTCACCACGCGCAGGCGCAGCGACAGCTTGCGCGCCAGCAGGGCAATCAGGCTGGCGGCCAGTTGCGGATCCTTGGTCATCATGTCGTCCATGGCCTCGGCGGAGAGCACGGCGATCTCGCAGTCGGTCAGTGTGGTGCAGGCCGAAAAGCGGATGCCGCTGTCCAGCAGCGACATCTCGCCCAGGATGTCCCCAGGGCGTGTCTCGGCCAGGCGCAATTGTTCGCCCCAAGGCTGCACGCGGTCCACGGCGATGGTGCCTGTGAGCAGCACCACCATGAAGTTGCCGTACTCATCCTGGCGAATCACGTCGCGATTGGACGGGACGGCCGCAAATTCAAAAAAGCGCTCCATGCGCTCCACGGCGTCCTTGTCCAGGTGCGCCATGTACTTGTCCTTGGCCCACAGGCCTTGCAGCAGTTTGCCGCCCCGGCTGGTAGGCAGGCGCTTGGCGCCCACTTCCACGGCGCGTGCCTCCCAGGGCACCAGCATGGAGTCGTCCACACCCTGGCCCGCAAACGCGGTGGAAAACAGCACGGAATCCGTGTGGTCGTCCGATGGCTTGCCGCTGCGGGCTTTCATTTTCAGAAGGCTCAAAATGCCTTTCATATCGCGCTCCGGTATGCGGCGCCTGCAGGGGCCGCAAAGTCGTTCATGGGGGTGTGCTGTCGGGGGCTCAGCCGGGGAAGTTCTCGGGGATCTTGGCCTTGCTGCGTGCTTCGGCCGGACTGATGATGTTGCGGCGCACGAGGTCGGTCAGGTTCTGGTCCAGTGTCTGCATGCCCACGCTGTTGCTGGTCTGGATGGTGGAGTACATCTGCGCCACCTTGGCCTCGCGGATCAGGTTGCGGATGGCGCTGGTGCCCAGCATGATCTCGTGCGCAGCCACGCGGCCGGAGCCGTCCTTGGTCTTGCACAGCGTTTGCGAGATCACGGCCTGCAGCGATTCGGACAACATCGCACGGACCATTTCCTTTTCTTCGGCGGGGAACACGTCGATGATCCGGTCGATGGTCTTGGCAGCGCTCGAGGTGTGCAGCGTACCGAACACCAAGTGGCCCGTCTCAGCAGCCGTCATGGCCAGGCGGATGGTTTCCAGGTCGCGCATTTCGCCCACCAGAATGGCGTCCGGGTCTTCGCGCAGTGCGGACTTCAGGGCCGCCGCGAAGGACAGCGTCATCGGGCCGACTTCACGCTGGTTGATCAGGCACTTCTTGGACTCGTGCACGAATTCGATCGGGTCTTCCACCGTGAGGATGTGGCCGTATTCGGATTCGTTGAGGTAGTTGACCATGGCGGCCAGCGTGGTGGACTTGCCCGAGCCCGTGGGGCCGGTCACCAGCACCAGGCCCCGTGGCTTCAAGGCCAGGTCGCCGAAGATCTTGGGGGCGTTGAGCTGTTCCAGCGTCAGGATCTTGCTCGGAATCGTCCGGAACACAGCGGCCGCGCCCCGGTTCTGGTTGAAGGCGTTGACGCGGAAGCGGGCCAGGCCTTCGATCTCGAAGGAAAAGTCCACCTCCAGGAACTCTTCATACGTCTTGCGCTGCGCGTCGCTCATGATGTCGTACACCATGGCATGCACCGTCTTGTGGTCCAGCGCATCGACGTTGATGCGCCGCACATCGCCGTGGACCCGGATCATGGGCGGCAGGCCTGCGGAGAGGTGCAGGTCGGAGGCCTTGTTCTTGACGCTGAACGCGAGCAGTTGGGTAATGTCCACGGAATCCCTCTATCGTTTGGTACGCTTGCCAAACATTATGACCACGATTGCTAACAACCTCCAACAGGTTCTGGGCAGGATGGCGCAGGCGTGCAAAGCCGCCGGGCGCGATCCGGCCAGCGTTTCCTTGCTGGCCGTTTCCAAGACCTTTGGCGCCGATGCGGTGCTGGAGGCCGTGGCCGCCGGCCAGCGCGACTTCGGCGAAAACTACATCCAGGAAGGCGTGGACAAGATTGCGGCTGTGCGCGCCGCCTTGCCCGATGTGGCGCTGCAGTGGCACTGCATAGGCCCCATTCAGAGCAACAAGACCCGCCTGGTGGCCGAGCACTTTGGCTGGGTGCATACGGTGGACCGGCTCAAGATCGCCGAGCGCCTGTCGGCCCAGCGGCCCGATCACCTGCCGCCGCTGCAGATATGTATCCAGGTCAATATCGATGGAGGCCCCACCAAGTCAGGTGTGGCTCCTGCTGAAACGCTGGAGTTGGTGCGGGCTGTCGCAAAACTGCCACGGCTGGTGGTGCGGGGGCTCATGAGCATTCCGGACCATGCTCCTGAATTTGAAGCGCAACTGGCAATCCACACCAGCGCCAAGAGGCTTTTTGACCAAATATCTGCCTTGGGCGGACCGGGCCTGGGGAAGTTCGACACCCTGTCCTTGGGCATGACGGCCGATCTGGAGGCCGCCATCCAGGCGGGCAGCACGCTGGTGCGCGTGGGCACCGGCGTGTTTGGTGGACGGACCTACCCCGCCGCCTGAGCGGGCTCAGCCCGGCAGCGTGAAGCGCGCCACGCAATCCAGCGCTGCCGTCACATCCTCCTCGCTCACATCCAGGTGCGTCACCCAGCGCAGCCGGGTGGCGCCGCCATACAGGCTGCTGGTGACGCGCACGCCGTGCTGCGCCAGCCAGGCGGTGAAGGCTGGGGCCACCTCTGCGTGCAGGTCGGTGAAGAGGATGTTGGTTTGCCACGGCAGCACGGTGAGCTTGCCCTGCAGCACGGGGTGGCTGCGGTTGGCTTCGGACAGCCCTTGGGCCAGCCGGTCCAGGCGGGCGTGGTCTTCCGCCAGGCGCCGCACATGGTGCTGCAGCGCATAGTGGCCGGCAGCCGCCAGGACACCCGCCTGCCGCATGCCACCGCCCAGGATCTTGCGGGTGCGGCGCGCTTGTCGGATGAAGTCGCGCGAGCCCAGCACCAGCGAGCCCACGGGCGCGCCCAGGCCCTTGCTCAGGCACAGCGATGCGGAATCAAAGTGGCTGCACAGCGCGCGCGCTTCCGCATACACATCGGTACCGTTGCGCGCGGCATTGGCCGTGGCAGCGTTGAACATGCGTGCGCCGTCCAGGTGCATCGCCAGCCCCCGGCTGCGCGCCAGTTGCCCCACCTCGGCGATGTAGGCGGGCGGCAGCACCTGGCCACCGGTGGTGTTCTCCAGCACCACCAGGCGGGTGCGGGCAAAGTGCGGGTCGTCGGGCTTGATGGCGGCGGCGATGTCGGTCACGCGCAGCGTGCCGTCGGGCTGCGTCTCCACCGGCTGGGGCTGGATGGAGCCCAGCACGGCCATGCCACCCGCCTCCCAGCGGTAGGTGTGCCAGCTCTGGCCCACGATGGCTTCGTCGCCGCGCTGGCAGTGGCCCCACAGCGCGATCAGGTTGGTCTGCGTGCCAGAGGGGGCGAACAGCGCGGCCTCAAAACCCAGCAGCTCGGCGGCATGTTCCTGCAGTGCGTTCACTGAAGGGTCGTCGGCAAACACATCGTCGCCCAGCGGGGCCTTGAACATGGCCTCGCGCATAGCGGGCGTGGGCTGGGTGACGGTGTCGCTGCGAAAGTCGGGCATGGGCGCGGTCCTTGTGGGTCGGGTCAATGAATGCAATGACCGGCCATGGTAGCGGCGGCCTGTGGCGGTTGCCGCTGTGGGGATTTCGGCGCCCTTCGGCGCCGTGGCATCAAGGCCGCGTCATCTTGCACTCGGTGCCTTGGGCTATTTCATTGCCGGTGTAGGCGGCATCGGTGCGAAAGCCATAGTTCGTGCCTTCCCATCCCACCTTCACAGCCTTGCCGTCCACCGGCGCGATGGTGTTGACCACCTGCGGCAGCAACAGCTGGTGGTCTTCGCCGCGCATGCGCACGGGGCCCACTACCGAATCAATCGTCAGATCTTCCAGCGCGCGCGCCACCTTCACCGGGTCGGTGGACTGGGCTTTGTTGATGGCGGCGGCGAGGAAGCGGGGCGTCATCTCGATGCGCGGCGCGAGGAAGTCCTTGCCCGTCTTTGCCTTGTAGGTCTTGGCTAGCGTGTCCACCTTGGGCGTGTCGGCCTGGCCGGGGTGCCATTCAGCCACCCAGGTCAGCTGGCCTTGCTTGGCCTGCGACACGGCCAGCACCGTGCCCGGGATGGAGCCCGCGCTGTGATTGAAATACCGCAGGTTGTAGCCCGCATCGCCCGCCGCCTTGAGCAGCAGCGTCATGTCCTGCCCCCAGTTGCCGGTGATGACCGAATCGGCCTCGCTGCTCTTGACCTTGGCGAGATAGGGCGCAAAGTCCTTCACACGCCCGATGGGGTGCAGCGCCTCGCCCACAAACTGGATGTCGGGCCGCGCCAGGCCCACCATCTCGCGGCCATAGTGCGCCCACTGCTTGCCGTGCGCGTAGTCCTGGTTCAGCAGGTACACCTTCTTGATGTCCGGCTGCTTCTTGATGTAGTTGGCGATGGCCTTCATTTTCATGGCCGTGTTGGCCTCGAACTGGAAGTGCCAGAAGTTGCAGGCCTTGCCCGTCAGCTCGGGGTCGATAGAGGAGTGGTTCAGCACCAGGATCTCCTTGCCCGGGTTGCGCTGGTTGTGGCGCGCTGCCGCCTGCACCAGCGCCGTGACCACGGAGGAGCCCGAGCCGCCCGTCACGATGGCCTTGGCGCCCTGGTCGATGGCGGCCTGCAGCGCGCTCTGGCTCTCTTGCGCCGAGAGCTTGCTGTCAAACTGCAGCAACTGCAGCTTGGTGCCTTTGAGCACGCCGCCCTTGGCATTGATGTCCTCGATGGCGTACTGCGTATGCGTGAGCATCAGCTCGCCCACATTGGCAAACGGGCCGGACAGTGGGTCGATGTAGGCGACCTTGAAGGTTTCCTGCGCGCTGGCGGCCGTGCCGATCAGCAACGCCGCCGCAGCGGCCAGGGGGGTGAGAAACACGGTTTTCATGGGCTTTGTCTCCGGTGGTTGTTGTGCTGGGTGTAGGGGGCTGCGGTGCGCGTCATGCCGGGTTGCGCTTGCGGGTGCGCCGCAGACCGAGCACACGCCAGGCCAGTTGCGCCAGCTCCTGCGCCACCTCGTCTTGCGACAGGCGGCCGTCAGGGCGGTACCAGTTGTAGAGAAAGCCGGGCAGGCTGCAGGCGGCCAGGGCGGTGATCTTGGTGTCGTTGAACTCGAACATGCCGTCGTCGCGGCCCTGTTCGAGCAGCGCGCACAGCCGGTCATAGAAATGGTTCGCCAAATCCTTCTGCGCCGCCAGGTACTCGGGCCGGTACACCTGCGGCTCGCGGTACGGGAAGAAGGCCGAGGGGTGGTGCTCCAGCGTAGCGCGTATCAACCGCTCGATGCCCTCCGTCACCTTCACATGCGCAGGCCGGTCATCGTCCGCCGCAAAGTCCATGGCGGTAAAACACGCCACGGCAGGCGCCCACGACAGGGTCTCGAAGATCTCCTGCTTGTTGCGAAAGTAGTAGTACACAAAGGGCTTGGTCACGCCCAGCTGCTGCACGATCTGCTCGATGGTGGTGTTGGCGTAGCCCTGCGCATCGAACAGCGCCTCGGCTGCGCGCAGGATGCGTTCGCGCTTCTCGTCTGACCCGGCCGTGGCGGCCTTCTGGCGGCCGCTGGCCTGCACGGGGGGCTGCTGGTTCATCGGTGTCCTTTGCGCGACGTTTGATTTATACCCATGGGTAGCATTGTTCTACCGAGCGGTATATATTGGCAAGACGCTGGCGGGTGCGGCCACCCAGAGAAAACCCTGAGTGGCCGCCAAGAACCAGCGATTCCAGACACCTCGGAGACAACGCCATGCCTTCTGCCGCACCGCAGCTGCCGCTGCACGAACACCTGCGCCGCCACGCGCGCGAAACGCCCGACCGCATCGCCTACCTCTGGTACGGCCAGCCCCTCACCTGGGCGCAGCTTGATGCGGCCAGTGATGCATTTGCCGCGCGCCTGCAGGCGCTGGGTGTGGCCAAGGGCGAGCCCGTGGCACTGTTCATGAACAACTGCCCGCAGTACGTGATGGCGCACTACGGCATCCAGAAGATCGGCGCCATCGTCTGCCCCTGCGGCCCGCTGAACAAGGAGCACGAGCTGGAATACCAGCTCACCGACCTGCAGGCGCGCGTGATCGTCGCGGCCGATGTGCTGCTGCCCGTGGTGGACAAGGTGCGCGCCAAGACCGCGCTGCAGCAGGTGTTTGTGGTGCGCTATGCCGAGCTGCTGCCCGAGGGTTCGCCCAGCATCGACGTGCCTGCCGAGCTGCTGGCCATGCGCGCCGCCATGGCGCCGGTGCCTGCGGGCTGCGAAGACTTCCTGGCCGCCACCCGCACCGGCGCGCGGCCTGCGCCCGTGGCGCTGGCGATGGACGACGTCTCGCTGATGACCTACACCTCGGGCACCACCGGCCTGCCCAAGGGCGCGATGCTGAGCTACGGCAACGCCACCTTTAAGACCGCCGCGTCTGCCGACTGCAACGGCATGACGCCCCACGAAACACTGCTGGCCGTGGCGCCGCTGTACCACATCGCCGGCATGGTGATGGGCGTGAACCTGCCGGTCTACACCGGCGCCACCGCCGTGCTGCTGTACCGTTTTGACCCGCTGGGCGTGGCCCAGGCGCTGGAGCGCCACCGCGTGACCTGGTGGTACAGCATCGCGCCCATGAACGGCGCGCTCATGCAGGTGCCCGGCGCACGCGAGATGGACTGGAGCGCGCTGCGCCGCAACCCGGTCACGAGCTTCGGCATCACCTTCACCGAGGCGCTGGCCCAGCAGTGGCAGCAGTTCGCGCCGAACTGCATTGCGCACGAGGCGGCCTATGGCCTGTCGGAGACCCACACCGTGGACACCGCCATGCCGGTGGACGCCATCCGCTGGGGCACCCAGGGCAAGCCCGTGCCGGGCAACACCCTGCGCATCGTCGACCCCGACACCGGTGCGCCGCTGGCCGTTGGCGAGGTGGGCGAGATCACCATACACGGCCCCGGCAACTTCAAGGGCTACTGGAACAAGCCCGAGGCCACGGCCAAGACGCTGCGTGACGGCTGGGTCTACACCGGCGACATGGGCAAGATCGATGCGGACGGCTATGTCACCTTCATCGGCCGCTTCAAGGAAATGATCAAGGTCTCGGGCTACAGCGTGTTCCCCGAAGAGGTCGAGACCCTGCTCATCAAACACCCCGCCGTGGCCCAGGCCGCCGTGATTGGCGTGCCCGATGCGGAAAAGGGTGAGGTGGTGCGCGCCTTCATCGTCAAGAAGTCCGGCCAGGAGGTGGACGCCGCCGGCCTGGTGGCCTGGTGCCGCGAGAACATGGCGCCCTACAAAGCCCCGCGCGAGGTGCGTTTCATCGACGCACTGCCCGCCACGGGCGCTGGCAAAGTGCTGCGCCGCCTGCTGCGTGATATTGCTTGAATGAGTGAAAAATTGGCTGCTGGCGCTAGTTGAATATGCGCTGGCAGCTATAAAAAATAGAGCGACTGCCCCATGCCATCTTCTGTTCTGTTCACCAAAGTGCTGGTTGCCAATCGGGGCGAAATCGCACTGCGCACCGTGCGCGCCCTGCACGACCTGGGCATCACCAGCGTGGCCGTGTATGCCGACGATGACGCCACCAGCCCCCATGTCCACGCAGCCAGTGCGGCCGTGGCACTGGGCGCCACCGGCCCGGCTGCGTACCTGGACGGCGCGCGCCTCATCTCCATTGCGAAGGCGCAGGGCTGCGATGCCGTGCACCCGGGCTATGGCTTCTTGAGCGAACGCGCTGACTTCGCCCGCGCCTGCGCCGAGGCCGGGTTGCGCTTCATCGGCCCCACGCCCGCACAGCTGGCGCTGTTCGGTGACAAGGCACAGGCCCGTGCGCTGGCGCAGCAGCAGGGCGTGCCGCTCATGCCCGGCACGCAGACGGCGGTGACGCTGCAGGAGGCGCAGGCCTTCTTCGCGCAGCACGCCCATGCTGGCATCGTCATCAAGGCCATCGGTGGCGGCGGCGGGCGGGGCATGCGCGCGGTGGCGTCGGCCGATGACTTGCCCGCTGCCTACGCGCGCTGCCGCAGCGAGGCGCAGGCCGCCTTTGGTGTGGACGGCGTGTACGTGGAGCGCCTGATGGGCAACGCCCGCCACATCGAGGTGCAGGTGCTGGGCGATGGGCGCGAGGTGATCGCCCTGGGCGAGCGCGAATGTACGCTGCAGCGGCGCTTTCAGAAGGTGGTGGAGATCGCGCCCAGCCCTTCGTTGCCCGCGCCGCTGCGCGAGCGCATCACCGCTGCTGCGCTGGACATGGCGCGTGCCGTGGCCTACGAGGGCCTGGGCACTTTCGAGTTTCTGGTGGACCTGGCCTCCAGCGACTTGCCGTTTGTGTTCATCGAATGCAACCCACGCCTGCAGGTGGAGCACACCATCACCGAAGAGGTCACCGGCGTGGACCTGGTGCAGGCCCAGATCGCGCTGGCGGCGGGCCGCAGGCTGCGGGACATCGGTCTCGACCCGGCCGCACCGCCCCCCGTGTTGGGCTTTGCGATTCAGTGGCGCATCAACGCCGAAACGCTGGACGCGCAAGGCAACGCCACCCCCGGCAGCGGCACGCTCAGCCGCTTTGACCTGCCCGCAGGCCCAGGCGTGCGCGTGGACACGCACGGCGCAGCGGGCGCTACGCCGTCGCCGCACTACGACACGCTGTTGGCCAAGCTCATCGTGCATACGCGCAGCCCGCGTTTTGCCGATGCGCTGCGCCGCTCGCAGCGCGCGCTGGCCGAGTGCCGCATCGACGGTGTGGCCACCAACCTCGCGCTGCTGCAGGCGCTGGCAACACGGCCCGAAATGGAGAGCCAGCAGGTGCACACACGGTGGCTGGAGTCGGTGCTGCCAGAGCTTCTGATTGCTACAAAATATATAGCTATTAAGGCAGATTCGACTAGCGCTATAGGGCAAAAAGACTTGCGTATTGCCTCTGAAGCGCCGGAAGGAGCCGTGCTGGCCCCCATGCCCGCCCGCCTGGTGCAGATGAGCGTGGCCGAGGGCGACGTGGTCGCCGCCGGCGCCGAGCTGGCCGTGCTTGAAGCCATGAAGATGGAGCATGTGCTGCTGGCCCCGCACGCAGGCCGCGTGGGCGCGCTGCTGGCCGTGGCCGGTGGCTACGTCGCGCAGGGGCAGCCGCTGCTGGTGCTGGACGCGGTGGATGAGGGGGCCGATGTCGAAGTGCAGGGCGGTACGGTACATGACCCGGACCACATCCGCGCCGACCTGCAACGCGTGATCGACCGCCACGCCTTCACGCTCGACGCCGCGCGCCCCGAGGCCATGGCCAAGCGCCACGCCCAAGGCGGCCGCTCCGCGCGCGAGAACATTGCCGACCTGTGCGACGAAGGCAGCTTCATCGAATATGGTGCTCTCGCCATCGCCGCGCAGACGCGCCGTCGCAGCAAGGAGGACCTGATTGCCAACACGCCCGCCGACGGCATGGTCACGGGCATTGGCGGCATCAATGGTGCACTGTTTGGCGACGAGAAATCCCGCGCCGTGGTCATGTCGTACGACGCCACCGTGCTCGCAGGCACCCAGGGCGCACGCAATCATGCCAAGACCGACCGCATGCTCGGTATCGCGCTGGCGCAGAAGCTGCCGGTGGTGCTGTTCGCCGAGGGCGGCGGCGGGCGCCCGGGCGACACCGACATGCCCGTGGTGGCGGGGCTGCATGTGCACACCTTCGCCAGCTACGCGGCGCTGTCGGGCCAGGTGCCAGTCATCGGCATCGCCGCCGGGCGCTGCTTTGCGGGCAACGCGGCGCTGCTGGGCTGCAGCGACGTGATCATTGCCACGCGCGCCAGCAACATCGGCATGGGCGGCCCGGCCATGATCGAAGGTGGTGGGCTCGGCGTCTTCAAGCCCGAGCAGATCGGCCCGAGCCGCGTGCAGCATGCCAACGGCGTGATCGACGTGCTGGTCGATGACGAGGCCGGGGCGGTGCAGGCCGCGCGCCACTATCTGTCGTTCTTCCAGGGCCGCACATCGCAGTGGTCTGCACCCGACCAGCGCCTGCTGCGCGCCGTGGTGCCCGAGAACCGCCTGCGCGTGTACGACACCCGCACGGCGATGGCGGGCCTGGTGGACGACGGCAGCCTGCTGCTGCTGCGCACCGGCTTTGGCGCGGGCATCCACACCGCACTCGCGCGCATCGAAGGCCGCCCCGTGGGCCTGCTGGCCAACAACCCGCAACACCTGGGTGGCGCCATCGACGCCGATGCGGCCGACAAGGGGGCGCGCTTCATGCAGCTGTGCAACGCGCATGGCCTGCCCATCGTGAGCCTGGTGGACACGCCCGGCTTCATGGTCGGCCCCGAGGTCGAAGCCACGGCCCAGGTGCGCCACGTGAGCCGCCTGTTCGTCACCGCCGCCAGCCTGCGCGTACCCACCTTCAGCGTGGTGCTGCGCAAGGGTTACGGCCTGGGCGCCATGGGCATGACGGCCGGGGGCTTCCATGCGCCCGTGTTCACCGTGGCCTGGCCCACGGGCGAGTTCGGCGCCATGGGCCTTGAAGGCGCCGTGCGCCTGGGCTTTCGCAAGGAGCTGGAGGCGCTGCCCGAAGGCGCCGAGCGCGATGCGCTGTTTGCCAAGCTGCTGGCCAAGTCCTACGCCAATGGGGAGGCGATGCACATGGCGGCCACGCTGGAGATCGATGCGGTGATCGACCCGGCCGACACGCGGGCCTGGCTGGCGCGGGGGTTGGCATCGGCGCAGGTGGCGCCGCTGGGTCCACGTTGCATCGATACCTGGTGAAGCAGCACGGCACCTGACACGGTGGTGCCTATCGGTGCATCAGGGCGAGCTTTGCGCCGAGCCCGACAAACGCGGCCGCAAAGCCGCGGCGCAGCCACACCAGCGTGCCGGGGCGCTGCAGCACCTGGTCACGAAACCGGGCGGCAAAGACGCCATAGCCCAAGAACACCACAAAGGTCATGGCCATGAAGACCAGCGAGAGCTGGAGCATGCGCCACGCGGGCTGCGCTTCACCCGGTGCGATGAACTGCGGCAGAAAGGTGAGGAAGAACAGCGACAGCTTGGGGTTGAGCAGGTTGATCAGCATGGCTTCCGCGATACGCCCACCGGCTGTGCGTGCGGGTGCGTCAGTGCGAACCTCCAGTGTGGCGGGCGAGCGCCACGTGGCCCAGCCCATGTAGACCAGGTAGGCGACCCCCGCGTAGCGCAGAACATCGAATGCCGTGGCGCTGGCGTTGAGAAGTGCGGCCAGCCCGGTGATCGCCGCCAGCAGGTGCGGCACGATGCCGAGCGTGCAGCCCAGCGCCGTCACGGCGGCGGCTCGCGCGCCGCCCGAGAGCCCGGCCGCCACGGTCAGCAGGGTTCCTGGCCCCGGCGAGACGACCACGATGAGAGAGGTGATGAGAAATTCGATGCCCATGGCGAGAGGCCGCGCGGCGGCGGCGTGAATTGGCGATGCCCGCAGCATCGGCCAACCCCCGCACAACGGTCTTGAACGAAATTGCAGGGTCCGGGCTGTCAGCCGCGTGTGCGGACGTAGGCGCCCGGTGTGATGCCAAAGCTGCGCGTGAAGAGGCGCGTCAGGTGGCTTTGGTCGGCAAAGCCACTGGCTGCGGCGACATCAGCCAGGGGCGTACCCGCACCCATCAGATGGCGCGCAAGCTGCAGTCGGCGCTGCAGCAGGTAGGCGTGCGGCGTGAGGCCCGTGGCCTGGGCAAATTGGCGCACGAGCTGGTAGCGGCTCAAACTTGCTGCATCGGCCAGTTGCGCGAGGCTCCAGGCCGCGGTGGGATCGTCGTCCATCATGGTGCGAGCCCTGGCGATGGACGCGGCGGATTGTTGGTGGCCCTTCGGCCGCAGCAGGCCGCTCAGCACCCGCAACAGGCATTCCTCCACATGCAACGCTGCGGCCGAGTGGTTGGGGCGGTGGGTGGCCGCGTCGAACAGCGCCAGTACCTGGTCCGCCAGCCGCGCATCGCGCATCGTCGGAGCATGGAATTCGAAGGCGGAGCCGTGCGGGCCCGGATGCACCTCTGCCGCCAATGGCGCCACCAGGGCGGGCTCCAGGTAGAGCATGCGCCAGGCGCGTCCACGCTCGTCCAGCGGCATGCCATCGTGGACTTCGCCGGGGTTGACCGTGATGGTGTCGCCTGGGCCCGATTCCACAATCCCCCGGCCGCTGGCCGATTTCTGCGCACCCCGCTCGATCACGCCGAGGCCGAACTGCAAGTGCATGTGCCTGCCGAAGACGAGGCGGGAGTCGGCCTGCATCGCTTCGATGCCGGGCAGTGCGGTGGGCAGGAATCGGAAGGGTTTTTGCTGCATGGCGCGCGGCCTTGGGGTGGCGCGGGGCCATGATAAGCTGACCTGATCGTCCCTTTTTCCTCCCTCAGTTTCACACGCGGAGACTCCTCTATGCCCGGCCTTTTGCCCGATATCGACCCCGATGGTTTGCTCGAATTTTCGGTGGTCTACACCGACCGCGCGCTCAACCACATGTCCAAGCGCTTCACCGGCGTGGTGCAGGACATCCTGGGCACGCTCAAAGAGGTCTACCACGCCCACACGGCCGTGCTGGTGCCCGGCAGCGGTACCTTCGGCATGGAGGCCGTGGCGCGCCAGTTTGCCAACAAGGAAAAGGTGCTCATCGTGCGCAACGGCTGGTTCAGCTACCGCTGGACGCAGATCTTTGATGCCGACAAGGGCTTGGGCGGTGGTTCCGTGGTGTGCAAGGCGCGCCAGCAGGGCAGTGGCCCGCAGGCGCCCTGGGCACCATGCCCCGCAGAAGAAGTCGCCGCCACCATCCGCGCAGAAAAGCCCAAGGTGGTGTTTGCGCCCCATGTGGAAACAGCCAGCGGCATCATCCTTTCGGACGACTACATCCGCACGCTGACGGCGGCTGCGCATGAGGTGGGCGCGCTGTTTGTGCTGGACTGCGTGGCGTCGGGCGCGATGTGGGTGGACATGCAGGCCACGGGCGTGGATGTGCTCATCAGCGCGCCGCAAAAGGGCTGGAGCGGATCGCCTTGCTGCGCCATGGTGATGCTGTCCGAGCGTGCCCGCCAAGCCATCGAGGGCACCACGAGCAGCAGCTTCTCGTGCGACCTCAAGAAGTGGATGCAGATTGCCGAGGGCTACGAAAAGGGCCAGCACGCGTACCACACCACTATGCCCACGGATGCGCTGGTGCGCCTGCGCGAGGTGATGGCCGAGACGCGTGAATATGGATTTTCCAAGGTGCGTGACGAGCAGATCGAATTGGGCGCCAAGGTGCGCGCGCTGCTCGAATCGCGCGGCTTCCCCAGCGTGGCGGCAGACGGCTTCAAGGCGCCCGGCGTGGTGGTGAGCTACACCACCGACCCCGGCATCCAGAACGGCAAGAAGTTCATGGAAGTGGGGCTACAGACCGCTGCCGGCGTGCCGCTGCAGTGCGATGAAGGGCCGGACTTCAAGACCTTCCGCATCGGCCTGTTTGGCCTGGAGAAGTGGCACAACGTGGACCGCACGGTGGGCCACTTGTCGAAGGCGCTGGACCAGATTGCGGCGGCTGCCTGACGCATTGGGGTCGAGGTCGGCGGGCTGGCCCGGATGAAGCCAGAGACTGACAGCGCAACCGTCGCCCTGCGGCGTGCCAAACGGCAGGCGCTGGGACTGTTGCTGCTGGTGACGGCGGTGTTCATCGCCACCAGCGTGGTCGAACGCGGCCTGCTGCTCAACGGTGTGAAAGCCATGGCTGAAGCCGCCATGGTGGGTGCGCTGGCGGACTGGTTTGCGGTGGTGGCGCTGTTCCGGCGCCCGCTGGGCCTGCCGATTCCGCACACGGCGGTCATTGCACGCAACCAGGCGCGCATCGGCCGCAACCTGGCCACCTTTGTGCGCGACAAGTTCCTGGACGTGCCTTCGCTCGTGTCGCTGATCCGCCGGCACGACCCGGCCGAGCGTCTGGCGCAGTGGCTCACGGCGCCAGGCAACGCCGCGCTGCTGGGGCACCAGGCCACACGCCTGGCATCGGCCGCGCTGGAGACGGTGCAGGACGCGCAGGTGGAGCGCTTCATCCACAAGGCCGCGCGTGCCTTGATCGGGCAGGTGGATATGTCGCGTGCCCTGGCGGCGGTGCTCGACACCCTCACGCACAACGGCCGTCACCAGGCGCTGCTGGACGACGTGCTGGCCAAGCTCATCGAACTGTTGCAGAACGAGCAAACCCGTACCTGGGTCGCGCAGTCCATCGTGGCCTGGCTCAAGAAGGACCACCCGCGCACCGAGAAGTTGCTGCCCAGCGACTGGCTGGGCGACAAGGGCTCGGCCCTGCTGGCCCGCGCGCTGGAGAGCCTGATGGCCGATGTGGCCGCCGACCCGCAGCACGCATTGCGTGCGCAGTTTGATGTGGCGGTGCAGCGCTTTATCGAGCGCCTGCGCAGCGACCCGGAATGGTCGCGCAAGGGCGAAGAAATCCGTACCTGGCTGCAGACCGATGCCACCGTGGGCGGCTATGTGCAGACGTTGTGGCTGGACCTGCGTGGTTCGTTGCAGCGCGACCTGTCCGATGCCGACTCGGTGCTGGCGCGGCAGGTGGGCAAGCTGGGGTTGTGGCTGGGTGAGTCGCTGGCGGGCGATGCGGCGTTGCGACAGTCGTTCAATGAGCGGCTGGAGCGGTGGGTGGAGGGGCTGGCGCCGGATGTGTCGGCGTTCATTGCGCAGCACATTGAGGACACGGTGCGGCGGTGGGATACCGAGGAGATGACACAGCTGATTGAGCTGAACATTGGGAAGGATCTGCAGTACATCCGCATCAATGGCACCGTGGTGGGCGGGCTCATCGGACTGGTGCTGTTTGCTGTGTCGCATGTGGGCGAGATGGGGCGGGCTTTGTGGGGCGGGTGAGGGCCGCTGAGCGCGGCGCAGCGTGGGACAAGAGGTGATGCCCCTGCCGCACCCCTCACAACAACCGGAACACCAGCGGCATCAGCACCGCAGCCAGCACCACCTGCAGCCCCAGCGCCAACCCTGCATACGCCCCCGCTTCGGCATGCACCTGCAGCGCATGCGCCGCGCCGATGCCATGTGACGCCGTGCCCAGCGCAAAGCCCCGCAGTGCCATGCCTTGCGCGTCGGTGGGCAGGCGCATCAAGCCAAACAACCAGCGCGCAGACAGCGCCCCCACCATGCCCGTCAGCGCCGCGAACACGGCGGCCAGGGCGGGCACGCCGCCGATCTGTGCGGCGATACCCATGGCGACCGGGGCTGTGACGGATTTGGGGGCCAGCGACATCAGCACATCACCCGGCAGGCCCAGTGCCCAGCCCAGGCCTACAGCGCTGGCGGCCGCCGCGCTGCCACCCGCCAGCGAGGCCAGCACCAGCCGGCCCCAACGCGAGCGCAAGGCCGCGCGGCGCTGCCACAGGGGCCAGCCCAGCGCCACCACCGCAGGGCCCAGCAAGAAGTGGATGAACTGCGCGCCCGCAAAGTACGTGGGATAGGCCGTGCCGGTGGCCAGCATGACCGTGGCCAGAATGGCCACTGACAGCATCACCGGGTTGGCCCAGGGCGCGTGCCCCGAGCGCACCGACAGCGCCTGCGCCAGCACATACACCGCCAGCGTTGCGGTCAGCCCGAACAGTGGGGCCGATGCCAGGTACACCCACAGCTCAACGAAGTTCGCCATGGTTCTCCTTAGGCTGCAAAAGACGCAGCACCAGCGCCGTCACGGCCATACCGACCCAGGTGGACAGCACAATCACCGCCACCAGCTGCAGGCCATAGGTGTTCAGCAGCGCCAGGTGGGTCATGACCCCCACGCCCACCGGCACAAACAGTAGCGACAGGTGCTGGAGCAAGAAGCCCGCCGCCGGGGCTACGGCATCCCGCACGGGCTGCCAACGCAAGGCCAGCAAGAGCAGCACCATGCCGACCACCGGCCCTGGGGCCGGGAGCTTCAAAAAGTGAGAAAGCGCCTCGCCCCCCGACTGCATGAGCAGAAGAAAGGCCAGCCCTTGCAGCGCCTTCATGGCGATCAGAAACGCGGCAGATCAGGGTGCTTGATCTGCCCCCCACGCACCAGCATCTTCCCGTACTCCGCGCACCGGTTCAGCGTGGGGATCACCTTGCCGGGGTTCAGCAACCCTGCCGGATCAAACGCGTGCTTGAGCCCGAACATCTGTGCGTTCTCTGCCGCGGAGAACTGCACGCACATGCTGTTGAGCTTCTCCACGCCCACGCCATGCTCGCCCGTCACCGTGCCGCCCATGGCGACGCTGGTCTCCAGGATGTCGGCGCCAAACAGCTCGCAGCGGTGCAGTTGGTCGGCATCGTTCGCATCGAACAGGATCAGCGGGTGCAAGTTGCCGTCGCCCGCGTGGAACACGTTGGCACAGCGCAGCTGGTATTTCTTTTCCATCTCCTGGATGGCGAGCAGGATGTCCGCCAGGCGCTTGCGCGGGATGGTCGAGTCCATGCACATGTAGTCGGGGCTGATGCGGCCGCTGGCGGGGAAGGCGTTCTTGCGGCCGCTCCAGAAGCGCAGGCGCTCGGCTTCGTCGTTGCTGACCGAAATGGCGGTGGCGCCTGCAGCGCGCAGCACGTCGCTCATGCGGCCGATTTCTTCCTCTACCTCTTCGGGTGTGCCGTCGCTCTCGCACAGCAGGATGGCTTCCGCAGTCAGGTCGTAGCCCGCATGCACGAAGTCCTCCACGGCAGCGGTCATGGGTTTGTCCATCATCTCCAGGCCGGCCGGGATGATGCCGGCCGCGATGACCGCGGCCACCGCGTCGCCCGCTTTGCGCACGTCGTCAAAGCTGGCCATGATGCAGCGCGCCAGCTGGGGTTTGGGGATGAGCTTGACGGTGACCTCGGTGGTCACGGCCAGCATCCCCTCGCTGCCGATCACGGCGGCCAGCAGGTCGTAGCCAGGGGCGTCGAGTGCCTCGCTGCCGAATTCGACGGGCTCGCCTTCCACCGTGAAGCCCTTCACCTTGAGCACGTTGTGCACCGTCAGGCCGTACTTCAGACAGTGCACGCCGCCCGAGTTCTCGGCCACGTTGCCGCCGATGGTGCAGGCGATCTGGCTGCTGGGGTCGGGCGCGTAGTAGAGGTTGTAGGGGCCCGCCGCCTCGCTGATCGCCAGGTTGCGCACGCCACACTGCACCACGGCCGTGCGGCTTTCGGGGTTGATGTCGAGAATGCGGTTGAACTTGGCCAGCGACATCGTCACGCCCAGGGCGTGCGGCATGGCGCCGCCCGACAGACCCGTGCCCGCACCGCGCGCCACCACCGGCACCTGCAGCTGGTGGCACACCTGCAGCACGGCCTGCACCTCGTCGTAGGTTTCCGGCAGACACACCACCAGCGGGCGCTGGCGGTAGGCGGTGAGGCCGTCGCATTCGTAGGGCGTGGTGTCCTCGTTGTGCCAGAGCAGTGCGTGGGCGGGCAGCACGCGGCCCAGGGCCTGGACAACCTCGGCCTGGCGCGCGGCGCGTTCGGACAGGGCTACGGTGGGGTCGGCGGCAGTGTTCATGGCTGTCACTGTAGGGGATGGCTCGGTGCCCGGGCTTGAGCTTTTCTTCAGGGGATTGTGAAAAACACCGGATTGCTCACCAATTGATAGCTGCTGGTGCCTGTTGAGCAAGCGCTGGAGGCAAATTTGCCTGAACCTGATAGAGGCGGGCGCGGCTCGGCGAGGGCGGCCGAGCAAGGGCTGCGTCCCCCTTCCCGGCGCAGCCGAGAGAAGGGGGAAGTCGCCCAAGGCGACTCAGGGGGATGCCTCTACTACGCCATGGTTTTGCGCAGCCATTCGGCAAACGCCGCGCATTCCCACCGGTCCATGGTGCCCGTGCGCCAGCACAGGTAGTGCGCGTGGGGGCTGGCGGTGTCGGTGTCAAACAGGCGCACCAGAGTGCCGTTCTCCAGCCAGGGCGCGCCCAGCTTCAGGCGTACCAGCGCCACGCCCATGCCGGCAGCAGCGCCGTCGCACATCAGGCCGATGTCGTTGAACTGCGAGCCCTCGCTGGGCTCAGCCCAGTCGAGACCCGTGGCAGCAAACCAGGTGCGCCAGGGCTCCAGCGGGCTGCGCAGCAGGGGCACGCCCTCCAGGTCTTCGGGGCGGTCAAAGGGCCCGTGCTCGCGCACGAATGCGGGCGAGGCCAGGGGTGTGACCACGTCGCGCGCCAGCTCCACATGCTCCACGTCGGCATAGTGGCCAGGGCCAAAGCGCACCATCAGGTCGGCGTCTTCGGCCACCACGTCCAGCAGCGGGATGGAGACCTGCAGCGCCAGGTCGATCTCGGGATAGGCCTCGGTGAACTGGCGCAGGCGGGGGATGAGGATGGTGCGCGCAAACGTGGGCGTCACGGCCAGCTTGAGCCGCCGGCGCCCTGGCGCGGCCGCCTGGCCGGGGAACCGCTGCAGCGCACCCAGTCCCTCGCGCACATGGGCCAGGTAGGCGCTGCCCTCGGTGGTCAGCGAAAAATCGGCCCGGCCAAACAGCCGCACGCCCAGGATCTGCTCCAACTGCTTGACGCGGTGGCTCACGGCGCTGGGCGTCACGCACAGCTCGTCGGCCGTCTGCGTCACGCTGCGCAGGCGGGCCAGCGCCTCGAAGGTCAGCAGGCACTGGATGGGCGGGATGCGCCGGGCCGCGCTGCTGAGGAAGGAGGACGGGGCTGCCGTGGCCATGGGAAAGCTGGACTAGCGGAAGATGACTGTCTTGTGGCCGTTCAGGATCACGCGGTGCTCGCTGTGCCACTTCACAGCGCGGGCCAGCACCTGGCTTTCGGTGTCGCGGCCGCGGGCCGTGAGGTCTTCCACGGTGTCGGTGTGGTCGGCGCGGGCCACGTCCTGCTCGATGATCGGGCCTTCGTCCAGGTCGGCCGTCACATAGTGGGCCGTGGCGCCGATCAGCTTCACGCCCCGGTCATGGGCCTGGTAGTAAGGCTTGGCGCCCTTGAAGCTGGGCAGGAAGCTGTGGTGGATGTTGATGGCCCGACCGGCCAACTTTTGACATAGGTCAAGAGAAAGTATCTGCATGTAACGGGCCAATACCACCAACTCGGCCCCTTCGCCCTCGATAATCTCAAACTGTTTGGCTTCGGCCTGGGCCTTGGTGCTGCCCGTCATCGGGATGTGATGAAACGGCACGTTGTAGCTGGCCGCCAGCTGGTAGAAGTCGCGGTGGTTGCTGATGATGGCGCGGATGTCGATGGGCAGCAGACCACTCTTCCAGCGGAACAGCAGGTCGTTGAGGCAGTGGCCTTCCTTGCTGACCATGAGCACGGTTTTCATGGGGGCTGCCGTGGCGTGCAGGCTCCAGTGCATGTTGTAGGGCTCGGCAAAGCTGGTCAGGCGCGCTTTGAGGGTGGGGTGGTCGTGCTGGTCGCAGGCAAACTGCACCCGCATGAAGAACAGGCCCGTGGCGTGGTCGTTGTACTGCGCGGCTTCTTCGATGTTGCCGCCATGCTCCAGCAAAAAGCCGGAGACGGCGTGCACCAGCCCCAGGCGGTCGGGGCAGGACAGGGTAAGGATGTAGGCGTTGGTCATAGCTGTGCAATTGTCGCAGCAAGGGCCAAAGGCCGTGAAACCGTGAAATCAACAAGGAGCGCAAGAAGCGCAATGGGCAACGAGGGCTATGCCTCATCACTGGTCCCCTGGCGGGGCATGCTGCTGTACCTGGTGCTGGGGGTGGCCTGGGTGTTTGCGGGCGATGTGTTGCTGGCCCACTGGGTGACCGACCCGGCCCTGCTGACCCGTTTTCAGACCTGGAAGGGCTGGGGCTATGTGGCGCTGACCAGCGGCCTGGCCTGGTGGCTGCTGCGGCGCATGCGCCGCGCCGAAAAGGTGCGCATGGCCATGGCGCAGGAGCTGACGCAGATCGTGCGCCATGCGCCGGCCGGGTTTGCGCGGGTGGCGCTGGACGGCAGCTTTCTGTGGGCCAACGCCCGCCTGTGCGACCTGCTGGGGGCCACGCCCGCGCAGACGCTGGGTCTCAATTTTCGCGATGTGATGATCGCCCAGGACCCTGACTGGGCGGCGTCGCAGCTGGAGCGCCTGCTGGCTGGCGAGATCGACCACTATGTGGGCGAGCGCCATTGCCTGCGGCTGGACAACGGCCGCCGGGCGCCTGTGCTGTGCACCGTGACACTGGCGCCCGAAGTGGGCGATGAGCCCGCGCACCTGGTGTGTGTGGTGCAGGACCTCGACGAGATCAAGGCTGCCCGTGCGGCGCTGCAGCGCAGCGAGGCCCGCCAGCGCCTGGCGGCCACGGTGGTGGACAACACCATGGAGGGCGTGGTGGTGACCGACGCCCACAGCCGCATCCTGTCGGTCAACGCGGCGTTCACCCGGCTGCTGGGCTATACCGAGGAGGAGCTGCTGGGCAAGACCCCGCGCGTCTTCAAGTCGGGCCGCCACGACAAGGCTTTTTATGAGGCGATGTGGTCGGCGCTGACCGAAACCGGGTACTGGCAGGGCGAGATCTGGAACCGCCGCAAGAACGGCGAGATCTTCCCGGAGCACATGTCCCTGTCGGCCGTGCGCGACCCGGCGGGCGAGATCACGCACTACGTGTGCATGTTCACCGACATCTCCGAAGAAAAGGCCCAGCAGCGGCAACTGGAATACCTGGCGCACAACGACCCGCTCACGGGCTTGTCCAACCGCACCTGGTTCGGGCATCAGCTGGAGCTGGCGGTGCAGGAGGCCCAGGGCAGTGGCGAGCACATTGCCGTGCTGCTGCTCAACCTGGACCGTTTCAAGGATGTGAACGACAGCTACGGCCATGCTACGGGCGACGAGGTGCTCAAGCACATTGCGCGGCAGGTGCAGTCCGCCCTGCGGCCCGGGGATGTGCTGGGGCGCATGGCGGGTGACGAGCTGGCCGTGGTGGCGCGCAACCTGCGCCATGCCGACGGTGCGGCTGCCGTGGCGCGCCACCTGATCCGCGCCGTGGCCGAGCCCTGGCGTTCGCCCGACGGGCTCGAGGTGGTGGCGGGCGTGAGCGTGGGCATCTGCATGTTCCCAGAGCACGCGGGCACCACCGAGCTGCTGCTGCAGGGCGCCCACGCGGCGGTGTACGGTGCGAAGGCGCGCGGCCGGGGCGCGTGGTGCTTCTTCCACGAGGCCATGACCCAGGCGGCCCGCGAGCGGCTGGAGCTGGAGTCGCGCCTGCGCCTGGCGCTGGCCCAGGGCCATCTGCAGATGTACTACCAGCCCCAAATCGACATTGCCACCGGTCGCATTCAGGGCGCCGAAGCCCTGGTGCGCTGGAACGACCCGCAAGAGGGGCTGATCTCCCCCGCGCGCTTCATTCCCGTGGCCGAGACCTCTGGCGTCATCGGCCCGCTGGGGGAATGGGTGGTGCGCGAGGTCTGCCGCCAGGGCCAGCAATGGCGTGATGCCGGGCTGCCCCCGCTGACCCTGGCGCTGAATGTGTCGCCGCGCCAGTTCCACCTGACCGACTTGGCCGGTTGCACGGCGGCCGCGCTGCAGGCCAGCGGGTTCCCCGCGGCACTGCTGGAGCTGGAGATCACCGAAAGCGCCCTGGCCGAACGTACCGAAGAAGCCCGCCAGGTGCTGGTGCGCCTGCGCGAGCTGGGGGTGCGCATCGCGGTGGATGACTTTGGCACCGGCTATTCGTCGCTGGCGCAGCTCAAGCGGTTTCCCATCGACGTGCTCAAGATCGACCAGGGATTCATCCGCGATATTCCGCAAAGCGAGGACGACATGGCCATCAGCGCTGCCATCATCGCCATGGGGCACAGCATGGGCCTGTCGGTGCTGGCCGAGGGGGTGGAGACCGAGGGCCAGCTGGCCTTCCTGCGCGAACGGGGCTGCGACGCCTACCAGGGCTACCTGTGCAGCCGCCCTGTGCCTGCCGACGATTTTGTGGCGCTGCTGCGCGCGCAGGCGGAGACTGCTGCCGCCGCGCAGGGCTAAAAGGCGCGCTCAGACCTTCTGTCCGGGGGGCGCAGGGCGCCACTGCTCGCGCAACTCTGCGCACACATCACGCGGGGGAAGCGCCGGGGTCTGGACCACGGCATCTGCTTGTGCACCTGATTTGATAGCGGCTGGCGCATGTTCCACCTGCGCTATCACTACTTTTGACACCAGATTTGCCGGCCAATGCGTTGGCACGCCCAAGTGGCGCAGCACATGGCCGCCGCCAGCCACCAGCAGCACCGTCTTGCCGGATCGCAACGCCTCCTGGGCCGTCCGGGCCATGCTCGCGTCGCGGGCGATCTGGATGCGGGCCATGGGCGCAATTTGCGACTCCGGTAGCAGCCCGCAATGGCCATCCCGCATGGCCTGCTGTTGCTCCGCCAGCGCCGGGGCGGGCAAGTGCCGGTCCCAGGCGGTCTCCGCCATGGCGGCCCGCATGCGGGCGCGGGGCAGGTTGCCTCCCAGCACCGGCACCCCTGCGCCCACGGCCGCCATCACTACCGGGCCATAGGCCTGCCATGGCCAGGCGGCGTTGTCCCATTGCAGGGCGGCCTGGGCCTGCGCTTCGCTGGCATCGCGCGGCAGGCCCCGGGTGCTGTGGCCCCGCTCGGCCATCTCCATCACCACGGCCGCCAGCTGCCCGCGCGCAGACAGCCACGCCACGGCCTCGCGCTGCAGGCGTTGGTGGTCGGGCGCATCGTGCTGCTCGCCCAGCAGCAGTACATCGGCGGGCAGCAGGCTCTGCAAGCGGTCGGTCCAGAGGGGGGAGGGCGGCGTGCCCGGGGCAGGGGCGTAGGCGCAGCCAGCCAGCGCCACGGTGGCGCTTCCCAGCACCAGCCAGGTACGCAGGAGAGGGAGGGGCAGTCGTTGCATGGCTCCATGCTACGCGGGCCGCTCTTGACCCAGGTCAAGATTGTGGTGATGCCCCTTCCCTACACTGCGCCATGCGCTCCCGTCCCACGCTCTCCACCAAACTCCTTGCCATGGGCGCGGGCTTCTTGTTGGTGGCGCTCGCTTCCATCGGCCTGACCCTGTGGGTGACCTGGAAGCTCGAGGGCGGCGCAGCGGCGGTCAATGAGGCCGGCCGCCTGCGCATGAACATGTTGCGCATGGTGCTGGTGCTGCAGACCGAGCCACCCGAGGCCGTTCAAGAACGCGCCCGCCAGTTCGACGCCAGCCTGGAGTTGCTGCGCACGGGCGATCCGTCGCGCCCGCTGTTTGTGCCGTGGAGCGATGAGACACGTACGCGGTTCGATGGCATCCGCGCCCGGTGGGCCGAGGCCCGCACCGGGTGGGTCAGCGCATCGCCCCCGGACCGCGCCCGGAACCTGGCAGAGGCCGATGCCTTTGTGCAGCAGGTCGATGGTTTTGTGGATGCCATCGAGATCCAGATCGCGGGCTGGACCGCCGCGCTGCACCTGTTCCAGCTGTTCATGATGGCGCTGGCCATCGTGGCTGCCGTCACCTTCATGGCTGTTAGCTATCTGCTGGTCATCAATCCCGTGGCACGTCTGCAGCAGGCTCAGGCCCGACTGCGCCAGGGCGAGCTGGGCACGCGGCTGCCGGTGGATACGGATGACGAGTTCGGTCAGCTGTCGGCGGGCTTCAACCTCATGGCGCATGCACTGCAGGCATCGCACGACGAGCTGGAGCACAAGGTGCGCGAAAAGACCGCCAGCATCGCTGTGCAGAACCAGCGCCTGGCCGCTTTGTATGAGGTGAGCGCGCTGGCCAGCACGGCGGGCAGCCTGGAGCTGCTGGCCCAGGGTTTTGTGCAGCAGATCCGCCGCGTGGCGGGGGCCGACGCAGCTGCCGTGCGCTGGTCCAATGAGGCCAACGAACGCTATGTGCTGCTGGCGGGCGACGGCCTGCCGCGCACCATGGCCGAAGGCGAACACTGCCTGCACACGGGCACCTGCCTGTGCGGCCAGCCGCAGGCCCAGGCGCGTACGCGGGTCATTCCCATCACACCGTCGACCACCGTTGCCTTGCCCCATTGCCGCGAGGCGGGGTTCCAGACCATGGTCACCATCCCGGTGCAGATGCTGCAGCGCCTGCTGGGCGAGGTGGATCTGTTCTTCCGCTCACCAGTGGAGCTGACCGATGAACTGCGCGACCTGCTCGAAGCCATGACGCGCCACCTGGCCAGTGCCATGGAGGGCCTGCGTGCCACCGCGCTGGAGCGCGAGGCGGCGGTGGCCGAGGAGCGCAGCCTGCTGGCGCGGGAGCTGCACGACTCCATCGCCCAGTCGCTGGCCTTCCTCAAGATCCAGACCCAGCTGCTGCGCGATGCCGTGGCGCGCGGCGATGAGGCCAAGCGCGACCGCAGCATCGGCGAGCTGGATGTGGGTGTGCGCGAGTGTTATTCCGATGTGCGCGAGCTGCTGGTGCACTTCCGCACCCGCACCAGCGAGGAAGACATCGAGTCAGCGCTGCGCGCCACCTTGTCCAAGTTTGAGCACCAGACCGGCATGGCCACCACGCTGGGCATGGTGGGCCACGGCTTGCCGCTGGCGCAGGACGTGCAGATCCAGGTGCTGCACATGGTGCAGGAGGCCTTGTCGAACGTGCGCAAACATTCGGGCGCCACGCGGGTGGATGTGCTGGTGCACCGCCATCCACGCTGGCGCTTTGAGGTGCAAGACAACGGCACTGGCTTTGAGGTGGCCTCCGTGCCACCGGACTCGCTGCATGTAGGCCTGGGCATCATGCGCGAACGGGCCCAGCGCATTGGCGCGGTGGTCCAGGTGGAGTCCGCTCCGGGGCAGGGCACCAGCGTGTGCATCGAGCTTCCCTCGGTCGCACCCACGCCGCCTCACCAGCCCGCCGCATCCACCCATTCAGCGGGTTCGATATACGCCGTAGCCCCCCAACAAGCCACCATGCCATGACGACCTCCGTATCGCCCGTTGCCACAACCCCCGCGTCAGCGCCGACGACACCGCCGGTCACGCTGCTGGTGGTGGACGACCACACGCTGTTCCGTCGCGGGCTGATCGCGCTGCTGAGCCAGTATGAGGGCCTGTCCGTGGTGGGCGAGGCGGGGGATGCCGCGCAGGCCCTGCGGCTTGCGCCCCAGCTGCAGCCGCAGGTGATCCTGCTCGACAACCACCTGCCCGGGGTGATGGGCGTGGATGCCATCCAGGGCCTGCGCGAGGTGTCACCCACCTCGCGCGTGCTCATGCTCACTGTGAGCGAGGACGCGCAGGACCTGGCCACCGCGCTGCGCAACGGCGCGCAGGGCTACCTGCTCAAGACCATCGACGGCGACCTGTTGGCCCAGGCCATTCGCCGTGCCGCCCGGGGCGAGCCCGTGGTCAGCCCCGAACTCATGGGCAAGCTGGTGGCGGCGTTCCAGTCGCAGGGTGTGCCCGAGATAGCGCCCGCAGCGTCCGTACCCGCCGATGCCGCTGCGGTCGCTGCAGGCGCCGTCAGCGGCTTCACCCCCCTGTCCCCGCGAGAGGAAGACGTGCTGCGCGAGATTGCACGCGGTGCCAGCAACAAGGAGATCGCGCGCACGCTCGACATCGCTGAGACCACGGTGAAGATCCACGTGCAGCACATCCTGCGCAAGCTGGGCCTGAGTTCGCGCGTGCAGGCGGCGGTGTACGCCTCGGACCGGCAGCGCGCGGAATAGCGCTGGCCCACGCACGCTCCGGGCGCGTCGGGCTGGTGTGGTGCGGGTGCTACTACCCACAACGCTTGCGCCATAGTTCTTTCGGACGACGCCCCGCCCCGGGTAACTAGTCCCTCTGCCGCGCCGCACACCCTCTAGTGAAGGATGTGCAAAAGCCCCTGCACACGCGACCATTCCTCTCATGCAAAAAGAGAGGAATCGCGCAATGGCCAACGCAACCCTGCCCCCGGGCGACAGCCCGCAGCGCACCCGCCAGGCTTGGTCGGTGCTCATCGTCAGCACCTTCGCCTTCACGGTCTGCTTCATGGTGTGGATGATGTTTGGCGTCATCGGCATCCCCATCAAGAAGATGCTGAACCTGAACTCCACGCAGTTCGGGTTGCTCATGTCCATGCCTGTGCTCACGGGCTCGCTGGTCCGGGTGCCGTTGGGCATCTGGACCGACAAGTTCGGCGGCCGCATCGTGATGGCCGCCGTGATGGCCACCACCGTGCCCGCCATCTGGCTGATGGGCTACGCCACGGAATACTGGCACTTCCTCACCATCGGCCTGTTTGTGGGCTTGGCGGGGGGCTCGTTCTCAGTGGGTACGCCCTATGTGGCGCGCTGGTTCCCCAAGCATCGCCAGGGCACGGCCATGGGTGTGTATGGCGCGGGCAACTCGGGTGCAGCCGTGAACAAGTTCGTGGCGCCGGTGCTGCTGGTGGCCTTCGGCTGGACCATGGTGCCGCAGGTGTATGCGGCCATCATGCTGGGCACGCTGGTGCTGTTCTGGTTGTTTAGCTACAGCGACCCGGCCCACCTGGTGCCCAGCAACGTCAAGTTCACCGACCAGCTCAAGGCGCTCAAGGACCCCAAGGTCCTCAAGTACTGCCAGTACTACAGCATCGTGTTTGGCGGCTATGTGGCGCTGTCGCTGTGGATGGTGCAGTACTACGTGGGCGAGTTTGGCCTTGATATCCGCGTGGCGGCACTGCTGGCCGCGTGCTTCTCGCTGCCCGGTGGTGTGCTGCGCGCCATTGGAGGCATGCTGTCCGACAAGTACGGCGCCCACAGCGTGACCTGGTGGGTGATGTGGGTGAGCTGGATCTGCCTGTTCCTGCTGAGCTACCCCCAGACCGATTTCACCATCGTCACCGTCAACGGCCCCAAGACCTTCCACATCGGCCTGAACGTGTACCTGTTCACCGGCCTCATGTTCCTGCTGGGCATTTGCTGGGCCTTCGGCAAGGCCAGTGTCTTCAAGTACATCAGCGACGACTACCCCCACAACATCGGCGCCATCAGCGGCATCGTGGGTCTGGCTGGTGGCCTGGGCGGGTTCGTGCTGCCGATCCTGTTCGGTGCTCTGATGGACCTTACCGGCATCCGCTCCAGCGCTTTCATGCTGATGTACGGCGTGGTGTGGGTCTCGCTCATCTGGATGTACTTCACCGAAGTGCGCAACACCCGTCTCATGGGTTCGCAGGGCGCTGTTGCGCAACCTGCCACCCGTTGATCTTTCAAGGAAAACTCACCATGTCTGCCACTACCACCAGCGGGCGCCAGGGGCGTCTGCTCACCCTCTGGGCCCCGGAGGACAAATCGTTCTGGGAGCGCGAAGGCGAAGCCATCGCCAAGCTCAACCTGTGGATCTCGGTGCCCGCGCTGTTCCTGGCCTTTGCCATCTGGCAGGTCTGGAGCGTGGTCGCCGTGAGCCTGCCGGGCCTGGGCTTCAAGTATTCGACCAACCAGCTGTTCTGGCTGGCGGCGGCGCCCGCGCTCTCGGGCGCCACGCTGCGCATCTTCTACTCGTTCATGGTGCCGCTGGTCGGTGGCCGCCGCTGGACGGCGATCTCCACCGCCTCGCTGCTGATCCCGGCCATCGGCATCGGCTTTGCGGTGCAGGACAACACCACGGCCTACCCCACCATGCTCATCCTCGCGCTGCTGTGTGGCCTGGGCGGCGGCAACTTCAGCTCCAGCATGGCCAACATCAGCTTCTTCTTTCCGAAGGAGCGCAAGGGCTCCGCGCTGGGTGTGAATGCGGGCCTCGGTAACCTGGGCGTGTCGGTGGTGCAGTTCCTCAGCCCTCTGGTCGTTACTGCCGGTATCTTTGGGGTCTTTGGTGGCGATGCACAGACCATTGTGAAGAACGGCCAGACCGCGCAGGTGTGGACGCAGAACGCCGCCTTCATCTGGGTGCCATGGATTGCGCTGACGGCGCTGGCCGCCTGGTTCGGCATGAACGACATTGCCGATGCGCGTGCCTCGTTCGCTGCGCAGGCCGCCATCTTCAAGCGCAAGCACAACTGGCTGATGTGTGTGCTGTACCTCGGCACCTTCGGGTCGTTCATCGGCTATGCCGCAGGCTTTCCGCTGCTCATCAAGAGCCAGTTTCCTAACATCAACCCCCTGGCCTACGCATGGCTGGGGCCGCTGGTGGGCGCGGTGGTCCGGCCGTTTGGCGGGTGGCTGGCCGACAAGCTCGGCGGCGCGCGCGTCACGCTGTGGAACTTCATCGTCATGGCGATTGCCGTGGTGGGCGTCACGGTGTTCCTGCCATCCGCAGGCAATGAAGGTCAGTTTGCAGGCTTCTTCGTGTGCTTCCTGGTGCTGTTCCTCACCACCGGTATCGGCAATGGCTCCACCTTCCGGATGATCCCCGTGATCTTCCTGACCGAAGCCATGCGCGGTGTGGACCCCCGCAACACTGCAGCCGTGGCCCAGGCCAACAAGGAAGGCAACACCCTGGGCGCCGCCACGCTGGGCTTCACGGCCGCCATGGCGGCTTACGGCGGGTTCTTCATTCCCAAGAGCTATGGCAGCTCCATTGCGCTGACCGGCAGCCCCCATGCCGCGCTGTGGACGTTCTTCGCCTTCTACCTCGTTTGCATCGTGATCACCTGGTGGCACTACGCGCGCAAGAACGCCGCCATGCCTTGCTGATGACCCCTGAACAGAACAGAACAGAACAGAACAAGGAGCCCCCGATGAGCCATTTCCTCGACCGCCTTTCGTACTTCTCGCAGCCCCGCGAGACCTTTGCCCAGGGCCATGGCGAAACCAATGGTGAAGACCGCACCTGGGAAGACGCCTACCGTGACCGCTGGGCACACGACAAGATCGTGCGCAGCACCCACGGCGTGAACTGCACGGGCTCCTGCTCGTGGAAGATCTACGTCAAAGGCGGCATCGTCACCTGGGAAACCCAGCAGACCGACTACCCCCGCACCCGGCCCGACCTGCCCAATCACGAACCCCGTGGCTGTGCACGCGGCGCCAGCTACAGCTGGTACCTGTACAGCGCCAACCGCGTGAAGTACCCCATGGTGCGCGGCCGCCTGCTCAAGCACTGGCGCGCCGCCATCGCCCTGGCCAAGAGCCCGGTGGACGCCTGGGCCAGCATCGTCGAGAACGATGCCTCCAAGCGCGAATGGCAAAAGCAGCGCGGCCTGGGCGGCTTTGTGCGCAGCACCTGGGACGAGGTCAACCAGATGATCGCTGCGGCCAACGTGTACACCATCAAGAAACACGGGCCGGACCGCATCATCGGCTTCTCGCCCATCCCGGCGATGTCGATGATTTCGTACGCTGCGGGTTCGCGCTACCTGAGCCTCATCGGCGGCGTGTGCATGAGTTTTTACGACTGGTACTGCGACCTGCCCCCCAGCAGCCCACAGACCTGGGGCGAGCAGACCGACGTGCCCGAGTCGGCCGACTGGTACAACAGCTCGTACATCATTGCCTGGGGCTCCAATGTGCCCCAGACGCGCACGCCGGATGCGCACTTCCTGACCGAGGTGCGCTACAAGGGCACCAAGGTGGTGTCCATCACGCCCGACTACTCCGAAGTGGCCAAGCTGGGCGATCTGTGGATGCATCCCAAGCAGGGCACCGACGCTGCCGTGGCCATGGCCATGGGCCATGTGATCCTCAATGAGTTCTACTTCAAGGACGGCGGCAAGGGCCGTTCGGCGTACTTTGATGACTATGCGCGCCGCTACACCGACCTGCCGCTCCTGGTGGTGCTGAAGGAAAAGACGCTGCCCGATGGCCGCACGGTGATGGTGCCCGACCGCTATGTGCGCGCCAGCGACTTTCCGAACAAGCTCGACCAGTCCAACAACCCCGACTGGAAGACCGTGGGCTACGACGAACTGGGCCAGGTCACGCTGCCCAATGGCTCCATCGGCTTCCGCTGGGGGGCCGACGGACGTGCCGACCAGGGCCTGTGGAACCTGGAGAACAAGGAAGCGCGCACCGGTAACACCGTCAAGCTCAAGCTCTCGGTGATCGAGGACGGCGCGCAGGCCCACGACGTGGCCGATGTGGCCTTCCCGTACTTCGGCGGCGTGGCAACGCCCAACTTCACGGCCAACGAACAAGGCAGCGATGTGATGGTGCGCCGCGTGCCGGTGTCCCACCTGGAGCTGGCCGGGCACGAAGCCCAGGGCCGGGTGATGGTGGCCACCGTGTTCGACCTGCTGGCTGGCAACTACGGCATTGACCGGGGTCTGCCCGGCGAAGAGCAGGGCGTCACCTACGACAGCGACCGCCCCTACACGCCCGCCTGGCAGGAAAAGATCACCGGTGTGCCGCGCGATCAGATCATCACCGTGGCCCGCCAGTTTGCCGACAACGCGCACAAGACCCATGGCAAGTCCATGGTCATCATTGGTGCGGCCATGAACCACTGGTACCACAGTGACATGAACTACCGCGGCATCATCAACATGCTGATGCTCTGCGGCTGTATCGGTCAGAGTGGTGGCGGCTGGGCGCACTACGTGGGCCAGGAAAAGCTGCGCCCACAGACCGGCTGGACGGCGCTGGCCTTTGCGCTGGACTGGATCCGCCCACCGCGCCAGATGAACAGCACCAGCTTCTTCTACGCCCACACCGACCAGTGGCGCTACGAGAAGCTGGGCATGGAGGAGGTCCTCTCGCCGCTGGCCGACAAGAAGGCTTATCACGGCGCGCAGATCGACTACAACGTGCGCGCCGAGCGCATGGGCTGGCTGCCATCCGCCCCCCAGCTCAAGACCAGCCCGCTGCAGGTGGCCAAGGACGCCGCAGCCCGGGGCATGGACGCCAAGGACTACGTGGTCCAGTCACTGAAAGACGGCAGCCTGCAGATGAGCTGCGAAGACCCGGACCACCCTGCCAACTGGCCGCGCAACATGTTTGTGTGGCGCTCCAACATTTTGGGCTCGTCGGGCAAGGGGCATGAATACTTCCTCAAGCACCTGCTGGGCACCACCCACGGCGTGCAGGGCAAGGATCTGGGCAAGGACGAAGCTAAGCCCGAGGAAGTGCAGTGGCACACCAACGCGCCCGAAGGCAAGCTGGACCTGCTGGTCACGCTCGACTTCCGCATGAGCACGACCTGCCTGTACTCCGACATCGTGCTGCCCACGGCCACCTGGTACGAGAAGAACGACCTCAACACCAGCGACATGCACCCCTTCATCCATCCGCTGTCCACCGCGGTGGACCCTGCCTGGCAGGCCAAGAGCGACTGGGAGATCTACAAGGGTTTTGCCAAGGCCGTGAGCGAGGTCAGCGTGGGCCATCTGGGCGTCGAAAAGGACGTGGTGCTCACACCCATCATGCACGACACCCCCGGTGAAATGGCACAGCCCTATGGCGTGCGCGACTGGAAGAAGGGCGAATGCGAACTCATCCCTGGCAAGACCGCGCCGCAGGTCACGGTGGTCGAGCGCGACTACCCCAACCTCTACAAGCGCTTCACCGCCCTGGGCCCCTTGATGGACAAGGCGGGCAACGGCGGCAAGGGCATTGGCTGGAACACGCAGACCGAGGTGGGCCAACTCGGTGACCTGAACGGCCGCGTGAAGGAAGAGGGCGTGACGCAGGGCATGCCCCGCATCGTGACCGACATCGACGCCACCGAAGTGGTGATGATGCTCGCGCCTGAAACCAATGGCCACGTGGCCTGCAAGGCCTGGGAGGCCCTGGGCAAGCAGACCGGCCGTGACCACGTGCACCTGGCGCTGCACCGCGAGGACGAGAAGATCCGCTTCCGCGACATCCAGGCGCAGCCACGCAAGATCATCAGCTCACCCACCTGGTCGGGTCTGGAAAGCGAGAAGGTCAGCTACAACGCGGGCTACACCAACGTGCACGAGTACATCCCATGGCGCACGCTCACGGGCCGCCAGCAGTTCTACCAGGACCACCCGTGGATGCGTGACTTCGGCGAAGGCTTTGTGAGCTACCGCCCACCTGTGCACCTCAAGACGCTGGAAGAAGTCGAGGGCAAGAAGCCCAACGGCAACCGCGAGATCGCGCTGAACTTCATCACGCCGCACCAGAAGTGGGGCATCCACAGCACGTACAGCGACAACCTGATGATGCTCACGCTCAACCGGGGTGGCTCCGTGGTGTGGCTGAGCGAAGACGACGCCAAGGTTGCGGGCATCGTGGACAACGACTGGGTCGAACTTTTCAACGCCAACGGCGCCATTGCGGCCCGCGCGGTGGTGAGCCAGCGCGTAAACCCCGGCATGGTGATGATGTACCACTCGCAAGAGAAGATCATCAACACCCCCGGCTCCGAGATCACCGGCACCCGTGGCGGTATCCACAACTCGGTCACGCGCATCGTGCTCAAGCCCACCCACATGATTGGCGGCTACGCACAGTACAGCTACGGCTTCAACTACTACGGAACCATCGGCACCAACCGCGACGAGTTCGTGCTGGTGCGCAAGATGGACCGCGTGGACTGGCTCGACGATGAGCCTGTGTCCAGCACCGCAGCCCACGCCTGAAGCCAAGGAGAAACACGATGAAAATTCGCGCACAAATCGGCATGGTGCTGAACCTGGACAAGTGCATTGGTTGCCACACCTGTTCCGTCACCTGCAAGAACGTCTGGACCAGCCGCCCCGGGGTGGAATACGCCTGGTTCAACAACGTCGAAACCAAGCCCGGCATCGGCTACCCCAAGGAATGGGAAAACCAGGACAAGTGGAATGGCGGCTGGGTGCGCAGCCCCGACGGCTCCATCGCGCCCCGCCAGGGCGGCAAGTGGAAGCTGCTCATGCGCATCTTCGCCAACCCCAACCTGCCGCAGATCGACGACTACTACGAGCCCTTCACGTTCGACTACGACCACCTGCAGTCCGCGCCTGAAACCAAGGCCGCACCCACGGCCCGCCCGCGCAGCCTGATCACCGGCAAGCGCATGGAGAAGATCGAGTGGGGCCCGAACTGGGAAGAAATCCTGGGCGGTGAGTTCAGCAAGCGCAGCAAGGACAAGAACTTCGACGATGTGCAAAAGGACATCTACGGCCAGTTCGAAAACACCTTCATGATGTACCTGCCGCGCCTGTGCGAGCACTGCCTGAATCCGGCGTGTGTGGCATCGTGCCCCAGCGGCTCGATCTACAAGCGCGAGGAAGACGGCATCGTGCTGATCGACCAGGACAAGTGCCGTGGCTGGCGCATGTGCGTCTCAGGCTGCCCCTACAAGAAGATTTACTACAACTGGCAATCGGGCAAGGCCGAGAAGTGCATCTTCTGCTATCCCCGCATCGAAGCGGGCCAGCCGACCGTGTGCTCGGAAACCTGCGTGGGCCGCATCCGCTACCTGGGTGTGCTGCTGTACGACGCAGACCGCATCCAGGAAGCCGCCAGTGTGGAGCGCGACCGGGACCTGTACCAGGCCCAGCTCGACATCTTCCTGAACCCGAACGACCCCGATGTCATCAAGCAGGCGCGCATCGACGGCATCCCGGACAGCTGGATGGACGCCGCCCGCAACAGCCCCGTCTACAAGATGGCGGTGGACTGGAAGGTGGCCCTGCCGCTGCACCCCGAGTACCGCACGCTGCCCATGGTCTGGTATGTACCGCCCCTGTCGCCCATCACGGCCGCTGCGAATGCCGGCCATGTGGGCGTGAATGGCGAGATCCCCGACGTGTCGCAGCTGCGCATCCCCGTACAGTACCTGGCCAACTTGCTCACCGCCGGTGACACCGGGCCCGTGGTGCGGGCGCTGGAGCGCATGCTGGCCATGCGCACCTACCAGCGCGACAAGCATGTGGAACAGCGCCAGAACCTGTCGGTGCTCAAGCAGGCGGGCCTGTCGATGGCGGAGGTGGAGGAGATGTACCACGTGATGGCGATTGCCAATTACGAGGACCGCTTCGTCATCCCATCGGCCCACCGCGAATACGCAGAAAACGCGTTCGACATCCGCGGCGGTTGCGGCTTCTCGTTTGGCAACGGTTGCTCCGACGGCGCCACCGAGACCAGTATGTTCGGTGGCAAGAAGCCGCGGACCATTCCCATCAAAGCGACTGTTTGAGCGACACGGAAGGAATCACCATGTTCAAGAAGAACCCGACCTCCGTGCGCCTGACCCTGCGCGCCCTGGGCTACCTGCTGAGCTACCCCGATGCTCAGTTGCGCAGCGTGATGCCGCAGCTCATCGACGCTCTGCAGGCCGAGCAAGCCCTGACGGCCGAGCGCATGGAGGAGTTGAAGGCGGTGTGCGAGCACCTGGCTGCACTCGACCCGCTGGAAGCCGAAGCCCGCTACGTGGACAACTTTGATCGCGGCCGCCAGACCTCGCTGCACCTGTTCGAGCATGTGCACGGCGACTCGCGTGACCGGGGCCCGGCGCTCATCGACCTGTTGCAGACCTACGAGAAGGCTGGCTTGCAGTTCCAGGCAGAGGAGCTGCCCGACCACCTGCCGGTGGTGCTGGAGTTCGCCTCTACCCAGCCGCCCGAAGTGGCCAGGGAGTTTCTGGGCGAAATGGCCCACATCCTCAATGCGCTGTTCAGCGCCCTCGTGGCGCGCAACAGCCCCTACGCCAGCGTGATCGCCGCCGTGCTCGAAGTCTCGGGCCAGCGTGTGCAGTCGGTGGCGCTCACGCCCGAGCCGCCCATGGACGAGGTCTGGGCCGAGCCCGAAGCGTTTGGCGGTTGCAGCACCCAGGGCCAGTCCAAGCCCGACCAGCCGCAGCCCCTGCATTTTGTTCGTACCCCCCGCGCCGAGCGGGCACCCGAAGGAGTCTCAGCATGACCACCTGGCTTGACACCCTGCTGTTTGGCATCTATCCGCACATTTGCCTGGCCGTGTTCTTCATCGGCAGCTGGGCGCGGTTTGACCGTGACCAGTACACCTGGAAGAGTGACTCGTCGCAGCTGCTGCGCACCGGCAGCCTGCGCTGGGGCAGCAACCTGTTCCACATCGGCGTGCTGTTCCTGTTCTTCGGCCACACGGTGGGCATGCTCACGCCGCACTTTGTGTACGAGCACTTCATGAGTGCGGGCGCCAAGCAGCTCATGGCCATGGTGACGGGAGGCCTCGCGGGCACGCTGGGCTTCATCGGCCTGTCCATCCTGCTGCACCGCCGCCTGTCGGACCCTCGCATCCGCGCCACGTCCAAGACTAGCGATATCCTGATCTTGGTGCTGCTGTGGCTGCAACTGGCACTGGGCCTGGCCACCATTCCGCTGTCGGCGCAGCATCTGGATGGCTCCATGATGATGAAGCTGGCCGAGTGGGGGCAACGGGTGGTGACCTTCCGCAGTGGCGGGGTGGAGCTGCTGGCCGAGGCGGGCTGGATTTTCAAGGCCCACATGTTCCTGGGCATGAGCATCTTCCTGGTCTTCCCCTTCACCCGTCTGGTGCATGTGTGGAGTGGCTTTGGCACGCTGGCCTATGTGCTGCGCCCCTACCAGGTGGTGCGTGCGCGCCGCTTGAACCTGCCCCCAGGCCACATGCAGTCGCAAGACCGCCGCGCCTGAAATCCACCGACTATCAAGGAGCACACCATGAGCGGATGTGGAACCGGGAGCTGCGGATGCGGCTCCACTGACAGCGGCGTGGCGGCAGCACCTGCCAGCACGCTGACCCCGACGCAGGCTGCGGCCTACGAGGCCCTGGTGGCAACGATGGACGATGTGCCTCTGCAAGCCACCCTGGCACCACAAGCCGGCGCCTTGGGGGGCAGGGGCTTGGTGGCAGCCGAGGTGGCACGCGTCAATGGCGTGGCCCTCAATGCCCCGCACGAGTCGCTGGACGAAGAGGCCCTGCGCCAGCGTGCGTGCACCGAGCTGCTGCGTCAGGCGGCGCAACAAGCGGGTCTGCTGCCCGCGAGCGATGTGCCGGGCGTCGAGGGGGCCATCAGCGTCCAGGCCTCCGATGCCATTGAGCAGTTGCTGGAGCGCGAGCTGGACCTCCCTGATCCTTCAGAAGAAGCCTGCCGCCGCTACCACGAGGCCCACCCTGCGGCCCATGCCCAGGGGGAGCGTGCGCAACTGCGCCATGTGCTGTTTGCGGTGACACCGGGCGTGGATGTGAAGCAGCTGCGCCTGCGGGCCGAGGCCTTGCTGATTGAACTGCGCTGCGCCGACGATGGCGGTGCACAGTTCGCCAAGGCCGCCGCCCAGTGGTCCAACTGCCCCAGTGGTCAGCAGGGCGGTGACCTGGGCTGGCTGACCCGCGCCGACTGCGCCCCCGAGTTCGCGCGCGAGGTGTTTGGCGGCGCCGAGATCGGCGTGCTGGCACGCCTGGTGCACAGCCGCTTTGGTCTGCATGTGGTGGAGGTGGTGGCGCGTGACCCGGGGCAACAGCCCTCGTTCGAAGAGGTGCGCCAAGCCATTGCGCTCACCCTGCGCCAGCAGGCCTGGGTGAATGCGCTGCGCCAATATTTGCAGCTGCTGGCGGGCGCCGCCGTGGTCGAAGGCGTGGCGCTGGACGCGGCCGACACACCGCTCGTACAGTAGTTGCTCCACACACCACCGTTATCTGATTGCCTGCCCATGCCCGACGAGTTGCTGGACCGCTTGCGCCGCTTCCATGACGACGCTTTCCCCCAGTACCGCCAGCAGTTCCAGGCGCTGGTGGACGAAGGGCAGCATCCCACCACCTTGTTCATCGGGTGTTCCGACTCCCGCCTGGTGCCCTATCTGCTGACTGGTGCGGGGCCGGGCGAGCTGTTTCTGGTGCGCAATGTGGGGGCGTTTATCCCGCCGTACGACGGGTCGCATGGCCACCATGGCACCACGGCGGCCATCGAGTTCGCAGTGCTCAACCTGCAGGTGCGCCGCATCGTGGTGTGCGGCCACAGTCACTGTGGGGCCATCAAGGCGATGTATGGTGAGGTGTCGCCCGAGGCCCCCAGCCTCAACCGCTGGCTGGACCTGGGGCGCGAGGCACTGTTGCCCATGCAGCCGGGTCCCGAGGTATTGCGCCGCACCGAACAGCGCGCAGTGGTGTTGCAGCTGGAGCGCCTCATGGAGTACCCCATGGTGCGT
This sequence comes from Acidovorax sp. GW460-11-11-14-LB4, assembly GCF_059423685.1. Lineage (NCBI taxonomy): Bacteria > Pseudomonadati > Pseudomonadota > Betaproteobacteria > Burkholderiales > Comamonadaceae > Acidovorax > Acidovorax sp. GW460-11-11-14-LB4. The sequence continues at coordinate 61,861 of NZ_JBWKYJ010000017.1, forward strand.
AGCCGGGTGCAGTCGGGCCAGATCAGCCTGCACGGTTGGCACTATGTGATCGAGGACGGCGAAGTGCATGTGTTCGACGTCCAGACTGGTGGATTTGTGCCCGCTTCGCAGTCGGACCACAGCGGCACCGGCCCCTACCAGCCCTACGTGGAGCATGATGGGCAGGTGCTGGTGGACGAGTGAGCGGCCACCGACTTGCCATGGCGCTGCATTCGGAGTGGAATGAGCGCTCCTTGACGGAACGCAACCCCGTTTCAGCCTGAAACCCAAATCATCGGCCCCCATGAAACGCGAACCCCAGCCCCCACTCAACCCCACCTCGTCCCTGCAGCCCATCAGCCTGGATGTGCTGCGGGAGAAATACCTCAAACCCGGCGAAACCACGGCCGACGAGCTGTACCAGCGCGTGGCACGGGCCCTGGCCTCGGTCGAAAAGCCCGAGCTGCGCGCAAAGTACGAGGCCCTGTTCCTCGCCAACCTGAAGGCGGGCGCCATCGGCGCAGGCCGCATCATGAGCGCAGCAGGCACCGACATCCAGGCCACCCTCATCAACTGCTTTGTGCAGCCCGTGGGTGACTGCATCCAGGGCGTGGATGACGAAGGCTTTCCGGGCATCTACGAAGCGCTGCGTGAGGCGGCCGAGACCATGCGCCGTGGCGGGGGCGTGGGCTACGATTTCTCCCGCATCCGTCCCAAGGGCGCACAGGTGAAGGCCACCGCCTCCATGGCATCGGGGCCGTGCAGCTACATGAACGTGTTCGACCAGTCCTGCTCCACCGTGGAGAGTGCTGGCGCACGCCGGGGTGCGCAGATGGGCGTGCTGCGCATCGACCACCCCGATGTGCACGAGTTCATCACCGCCAAGCGCACGCCAGGCCGCTGGAACAATTTCAATGTGTCGGTGGGTGTGTCGGACGAGTTCATCCAGGCCGTGCAGAACAACGCACCGTGGGAGCTGGTGCACAAGGCCCGCCCCGGCACCGCACTGCTGGCCCAGGGCGCTCGCCAGCGCGCCGATGGCCTGTGGGTCTACGCCACCGTGGCCGCGCGCGAGCTGTGGGACACGATCATGAAGTCGGCCTACGACTTTGCCGAGCCTGGCATCCTGTTCCTGGGGCGCATCAACGAAGACAACAACCTGCATTACTGCGAAGACATTGCGGCGACCAACCCCTGCGGAGAGCAGCCGCTGCCGTCCTATGGCTGCTGTGACCTGGGCCCCATCATCCTCACCCGCTTTGTGCGCCACCCCTTTGGTTTTGGCGGTGTGGCCGCGTTTGACTTTGACGCATTCACCCAAGCCGTGGCACTGCAGGTGCGCGCACTCGACAATGTGCTCGATGTGACCTACTGGCCGCTGCCCCAACAGCGCGATGAGGCCATGGCCAAGCGCCGTATTGGCGTGGGCTTCACCGGCATGGGCAACACGCTGGCCATGCTGTGCCTGCGCTACGACTTGCCCGAGGGCCGCACGATGGCGGCACGCATTGCCGAGTGCATGCGCGACGCCGCGTACGCCGCGTCGGTGGATCTGGCGCGCGAGAAAGGTGCGTTTCCAAAGTTCGATGCGCGGGGCTACCTGGCGGAAGGCACGTTTGCGAGCCGGCTGCCCGAATCGCTCAAGGCCGCGATCCACCAGCACGGCATCCGCAACAGCCACCTGTTGTCCATCGCGCCCACGGGCACCGTGAGCCTGGCCTTTGCCGACAATGCCTCCAATGGCATCGAGCCGCCGTTCTCGTGGATGTACAAGCGCAAGAAGCGCGAGTCCGACGGCAGCACCACCGAATACGCGGTGGAAGACCATGCCTGGCGCCTGTACCGGGAGCTGGGCGGCGATGTGAACGCGTTGCCCGACTACTTTGTCTCGGCCCTGGCCATGTCCGCGCAGGACCACATCGCCATGATGGAGGCCGTGCAGCCCTTTGTGGACACGGCCATCTCCAAGACCGTGAACATCCCGGCGGACTACCCCTACGAGGACTTCAAGGACTTGTACCTGCAGGCCTGGCGCGCGCGGCTTAAAGGCCTGGCCACCTACCGGCCCAACAGCATCCTGGGCTCGGTGCTGGAAACGCATGCAGAACCTGCACCAGCGCCTGCCGCCGTGGCAGCGCGTGCGCCCGCCGCGCCGCCCGTGGACCCGATGCGCACCGTGATCGAGAGCCGCCCGCAAGGCGGCCTCTCGGCCGTGGCCGAAAAGCTCGAATACTGGACGCAGGAAGGCCACAAGACGCTGTACCTCATCGTGTCCTTCCTGCCCGTGCCCACGGGTGTGGGCAACCGCACGGTGGATCGCGCCATCGAGTTCTTCATGCCCGTGGGGCAGAGCGGCGAGTCGCAGCAGTGGATCACGTCCAGCATGCGCCTGCTGTCGCTGGCCGCGCGCGGCGGCTTTTTGGAGCGTGCGCTGTCGGACATGCGCAAGGTCGCCTGGGACCGGGGCCCCGTGCGCCTGGGCACCCACCGCAAGGACGACGGCACGCTGGTGCCCATGTGGCACGACTCCGAAGTGGCGGCCATGGCCTATGCCATCCAGAACATCCTGGCGCGCCGCGTGGCCGACCCGGTGCAGCAGCAACTGCCGCTGGACGAGCCCACGCCACCGCCCGTGGCCGTGCCCCAGGCCATGGCGGGCAAGAAGTGCAGCGAGTGCGGTGCCCATGCGGTCATCCGCAAGGACGGCTGCGACTACTGCACGCAATGTGGGCACCTGGGGAGCTGTGGATGAACGGTCGGGCTCGGCATCGGCCTTCCCGGCACACACGGTAAGCATTGGAAGGATTCCCCATGTCTGTCATTCCCTGGCCGTTGAACCCTTCGTCTCGCGCGCAGCCTGCTGAGGCGCGGGCCAGTGCGCCTGACGATGTGGCCGGGCTGGCGGCGGCGTTGATCCAGTCACGCCAGACCATTCTGCCCAAGCGCCTCGGCGGGCCCGGCCCCAATGCGGCCGAGCTGGCGCAGATCCTCCAGGCCGCAGCCCACGCGCCAGACCATGGCCAGCTGCTGCCCTGGCGCTTCATCCTGGTGCCGCAGGCCGCGCGTCCGCCGCTGGCCGATGTGTTTGCGCAGGCCCTGCTGGAGCGCGACTCTGCCGCCACTCCTGAGCAGGCCGAGCAGGCACGCGAGAAGGCGTACCGCTCCCCGGTGTTGCTGTTGGCAGTGGTGGATGCCGAGCGGGGCGACGCCGAGATTGATCTGGCCGAGCGCACCGTCTCTGCCGGCTGTGCCGTGCAGAACATGCTGCTGATGGCCACCGCGCAAGGCTACGGTTCGGCACTGACCAGCGGCAAGGCGCTGAAGGCGCCGAGCCTGCGGGCCTTGTTTCAGCTGGCGGCTTCCGAGCAGGCCCTGTGTTTCATCAGCATCGGCACCGTGCTGTCCCGCAAGGCGGTGCGCGCACGCCCTGCGGCAGGCGCCTATGTGAGCACGCTGGATGCCGAGCGGGGCGTAGTGCCCGGTTTTTGAGGCGCGCTGGTGGGCCCCACCTTTCATTGATTGCGAGACCTTTGCATGGATATTTCCAGTTTTGACGACCTGCTGCAGGCTGCGCGCATGCAGCCCGAGCCACAGCGCCTGCTGTTCGTCTTCGCGGCGGTGGAGCTGCCCGACGACGCCACCCCGGCGCAGCGCGCACGCTTCGAGGCCGGGCAGGGCGGTGCCCTGGTGCCGCTGATGGGTGTGGACAAGACGCCGCAGGAACTGGCATCGTTCGACGCACTGGTGACCGAGGCCCGCCAGTTCACCGCCCCGGGCCACGACTGGGCCATCGTGTTTGCGGCGGCGATGTCCGGCACGCTGAACCAGGCGCCCAGCAGCGCCGATGCCGAGGTGCCCTTGCAGCGCATGGTGGATGCGATCAAGGGTGGGGCGCATGGGGCGTTCATTCCGTTTGACCGCCAGGGCCACCCTGTGCGGTTTGGCTGAGGCCTGCCATGGCACAGGCGTCCGTACCTGCGTCCGCATCCACATCTGTCGCTGCGCCAAAGCATCTGCCCGGCTTCAGCGCACCGGCCGTGGGCTTTGAGCAGCCTTTTGCCATGCTGGAGGCCTGCCACGAGCGCGTGCAACGCACGCTGGGTTTGCTGGGCCGCTTGCGTGAGCATGTGCGAAAGCAGGGCGTTGACAACGATGCCCGTCAGGCCGCGCGGGATGTACTGCGTTATTTCGACATCGCCGCACCGCTGCACCACCAGGACGAAGAACTGCATGTGTTCCCCCTGCTGCTCGCCCAGGCCACGCCCGAGGTCCGGGCGCTGGTCACGCGCCTGCAGCACGACCACGTGGCCATGACCACCGACTGGGCAGCGGCCCGGGCCGGGCTGCAAGCGTTGCTGGATGAAAGCGCCACCGGCTTCACGCCCCAGGACGAGGCCGCGCTGGACGGTTTTGCCATGCGGTATGACGCCCACATCGCCGCCGAAGAAGGCGTGGCCTACCCTGCTGCTGCCACTTTGCTGCCGCCCGCGTCCCTTGCGGCGATGGGGCAGGAGATGGCTGCGCGGCGGGGTGCGATCTAATTGCTATCAAAAATATAGCTTCGAGCGCATATTCGACTAGCGCAAGAGGCCGCTAGGGCTGAAATTTAGGCGCCTGCTGCCCCAGGGGCAGCTTGGCGCCCGGTGCCACGCGGCCGTTGCCCGGTGGCGATGCCAGCCGTTCCGTCTGGGCAGCGCCTTGGCGGCTGCGGGGCCAGCGGCTCGCGCGATACTGCGGGGTTGCGCGCGCGACCCGCCGCGCCTGTTTGCTTGCCTGCCTGCCGTTTCCTGTATGCGCCCCCTCTTTATTGTTCGCACCCTGGCCACCCTGGCCTTGGCGTGGGCCGCTGCCGCCGCCTGTGTGGCCCTGCAGACCCCGCTGCCCTGGATGATCGGCCCACTGCTGGCCACTTCTGTCGTGTCGATGGCCGGCGGCCCCACCGAAAGCTGGGGCCCGCTGCGCAACGCCGGGCAATGGACCATTGGCGCCGCGCTGGGCCTGTATTTCACGCCCCAGGTGGTCGCTCTGATCGGCGGCCTGTGGTGGGCCATCGTGCTGGGCATTGCGTGGGCGCTGTTCCTGGGCTGGCTGTTTGGTGCGTGGCTTTACCGCGTGCATGCGCCCCGCATGCACGGTGTTCCTGCACCGATGCTGCGCGCCACCAGCTACTTTGCGGGCGCGATTGGAGCGGCGTCCGAGATGACCTTGTTGTCCGAGCGCGAAAACGCACGCACTGACCTGGTGGCCGCCAGCCACAGCCTGCGGCTGCTGATCGTTACGGTGACCATTCCGTTCGCGCTGCAGTTCAGCGGCCTGCACGGCCTCGATATCCTGCCGCCCACGCTGCGGGTGGTGAACTGGTCGGGGCTGGCGCTGATGGCGCTGCTGACCGGTGCGGGGGCGCTGCTGATGGACCGGCTGGGCCGCGCCAACCCCTGGTTCATGGGGGCGATGCTGGTGTCCATGGGCCTGACCATGGCGGGCCAGAGCCTGTCAGCAGTGCCCCAGGGCATGGTCAATGCAGCGCAGCTCGTGATCGGGGTGAGCCTGGGCGTGCGGTTTCGCGCGGAGTTCTTGCACACTGCGCCGCGCTGGCTGGCGTCGGTGGCGCTGGGCACGGTGGCGTTGATGGGCGTGTGCGTACTGTTTGCCGGTGCCCTGGCCTGGGCGACGGGGCTGCCCTGGGTCACCTTGCTGCTGGGCACTTCGCCCGGCGGCATCACCGAGATGGCCATCACGGCCAAGGTGCTGCAGCTGGGGGTGCCCGTGGTGACGGCGTTCCAGGTTTGCCGGCTGATTGCGGTGCTGATGCTGGTGGACCCGCTGTACCGGCGGATTTATCCGCCCAGCGCACACGAAGGCTCGGTGGGCTGAGCTAACGCACCGGCGTTTGTCGTGGTGTCAGTGCACCACCACCGGGTTCTGCGCCAGGCCCGCGTAGCGGTCCAGTGCGTCTTCCACTTCTTCCTGGGTGGGCGTGTCGCGCTGCCAGGCCAGGATCTGTTCCTGGAACATCTCGGCCCAGGAACCGTCCAGGTAGACCTCTTTGCCGGAGCGCTTGTCCACGATTTCAAAACCATGGCGTGCAAGCTGGGGAACGGCGGGGGCGGTGTCGTTGAGCACTTGGGCGCTCTTTTTCTCCACGGCATCGGGCAGCATATGGACCACCACGAAGGATTCTGAGTCGTAGAGCATGTGCATCGTGTTCCCCTTGTCGATATAGATGTCAGATGACAGCGGGTGCGCAGAGTTCAAGGGCTTAGAACAGGTTCTTAGGTAAACCACGGCTTTAGTCCCCTGCTGCGTTGCAGTATTTCATGAAAAACGGAGCACGCCGGGTTCGCGGGGCTTTTTTGCCCGGATGGCGTATGGGCGCAACACTCCGTGCGGCGCGAGCCATCGGAGGCAGTGCTTTGAACAGGTTCTCAGGGTGGGCTGCTGGCGCGCAGCAGCAGGTCGGCGAAATCGCCGTTGGCCTGGGTGAGCTTGATGCGCACGGGCAGATAACCCAGTCCCGGCGCCACCCAGAGTTCGGCCTTCTGGTCGTAGTCCTTGCGCGGCAGGCGCAGCAGCTTGAGGGCGGGCGTGGGCCCGGCGGGCAGGTCCAGGGTTTCGGGGCCTTCCACGGTGAAGGTCCAGCGGTCGGCGCTGCGGGCGCTCACCGTGGTCAGCGTGATCTGGGTGCCGGGCACAAAGCGGCCCGGGTCTGCGGCCAGCATAGCGCCCAGCTGGATGAACAGGCTCAGGCGGTCCTGCACGCCCGGCCCTGCCGCCGCGTCGGGCGTATTGGCGCTGAAGGTGACACGGCCCTTGGCGTAGTCGAAATGGGCGGCCTGCTCGCTGCGGGATTTGTCGGAGAACTTCTCGGGCAGCAGTCCTTGCCCTGTGACCGCGCCCACGCTGCGCTGCGTGCGGGTGCCTACCAGGAAGGCGCTGATCTCCTGGCGCGCTTCGTAGCGATTGTCGTCGTGCTGCCACAGCAATTCGGCCCGGGCGCTGTAGGCGAACTTTTTGGCCTGGCCGCTCACATCAAACGCGAGGCGCGTGGGGGCAGGCATGCGCACGGGCGGCGGCGGGGCGCTGGCACTGCGGCCGGTGCCTCCGGGCGGGCGGATGTCCACGCCCGTGCCGGGCTGGGCGTCTTCAGCCGTGGGCTCTGGGTGGGCGGCCGGTGCCGATGCCGCAGGCGCGGGCGCAGGGGCGGCGTCGTCGGCAGGCGTCTCAGGGGTTGCGCTGGCCACGGTGGTTGCGGCACCAGGGTCCGCAGGCGCGCCGGCTTCTGTGACAGGGGCGGCCGCCAGTAGAGGCTCGGGACGGTCTGCTGCGACAGGG
>NZ_JBWKYJ010000018.1:0-69099 GCF_059423685.1 Acidovorax sp. GW460-11-11-14-LB4
CCGTCGGCGCGCACCACCCAGCGCCCCACGCCAGACAAAGACCAGATCGCGCTGCTGGAACCCTTTGAACGCCTGGGCATGGACCGCATTGCGCTGGTCACCACGCCTGCACAAGCCGACCAGGCTTGCCAGGCGCTGGCCAGCGCCAGTGCCTGGGGTTTTGACACCGAATCCAAGCCCACCTTTGTGCGTGATGAGCCGTCGGACGGGCCGCACATCGTGCAACTGGCTACGCTGGAGCGGGCCTGGGTGTTCCAGCTGCACGACCCCGGCTGCCGAGCGCGCGTGTCCGAGCTGCTGGCCCTGCAGGGTGTGACCAAGGCGGGCTTTGGGCTGGGTGACGACACCAAGCGCATCCAGCACAAGCTGGGCGTGCAACCAGCCGATGTGCTGGAGCTGAACACCGTGTTCCGCCAACGCGGCTACCGCAAGGACATGGGCGTGAAAGGGGCTGTGGCGGTGCTGTTCAACCGGCGCTTCATCAAGTCCAAAAAAGCCGCCACCTCCAACTGGGCCAACGCCCGGCTGAGCGAGGCCCAGCTGGTCTACGCGGCCAACGACGCGTGGGCAGCGCTGCGGGTGTTCAACGCCCTGAATCTGTCCGCCTGAGGGATAAGGACGGCACAGCCGCCGTGACCCATCACGGCAGTCGCCATCCTGTATTCACTATCAAAAATATAGCTACCCAAGCATATTCCACTAGCGCTACCAGCCAAAAAGACCTCAACAACACGCCTGACAGGCCCTGTGAGCCCCTGCAGGCGATGTACGCGCCGACCTACAGCCGGGCCGCCAGCCGCGCCGCCTGGTCGATGGCGCGCTTGGCGTCCAGCTCGCCGGCCTCCAGCGCACCACCGATGAGGTGGGGCTTGCGGCCCTGGGCCTCCAGGTCCTGCGCCAGGCTGCGCAACGGCACCTGGCCCGCGCACAGGACCACGGTGTCGCACGGGATCCAGGTCGGGTCTTCGCGCTTTTCGCCGTACGAGACCAGCAGCCCTTCGTCGGCAATGCGCTCGTAGTTCACGCCACCCACCATCTCCACCGCTTTCATCTTCAGCACCGTGCGGTGGATCCAGCCCGTGGTCTTGCCCAGGCCGCCGCCCAGCTTGCCCTTCTTGCGCTGCAGCAGCGTCACCTGCCGAGCAGGGGGCGTCACGCGCGGGCCGCTGGCGGCCAGGCCACCGCGCGCCTCGGCCGGGTCGGTGATGCCCCATTCGGCCTTCCACGCGGCCAAATCGAGCGTGGTGGAGGGGTGCTCACCATGCGTGAGGAACTCGGCCACATCAAAGCCGATGCCGCCCGCGCCGATGATGGCCACGCGCTCACCCACCGGCTTGCCGTGGCGCAGCACGTCGATGTAGCTCAGCACCTTGGGGTGGTCCTGGCCGGGGATCTTCGGGTCGCGCGGCTCCACACCGGTAGCGACGATGACCTCGTCAAAGCCCGCCAGGTCGGCGGCCAACACGCGCTCGTTCAGGTGCAGTTGCACGCCTGTGTCCTCCACGCGTGTGGCCAGGTAGCGCAGCATTTCGTGGAACTCTTCCTTGCCCGGAATCACCTTGGCCATGTTGAGCTGGCCGCCGATGGCGGGCGCCGCGTCAAACAGGTGGACCTCGTGGCCACGCTCGGCAGCCACCGTGGCGGCGGTGAGGCCTGCAGGCCCCGCGCCCACCACGGCGATGCGCTTGCGCGATGCGGGCGTGGCAATCGGGCGATAGACCAGCTCCGTCTCATGGCAAGCACGCGGGTTGACGAGGCAGCTGCTGGTCTTGTTCTGGAACACATGGTCCAGGCAGGCCTGGTTGCAGGCAATGCAGGTGTTGATGCGGTCGGCCCGGCCTTGCGCAGCCTTCTTCACAAACGCCGCATCGGCCAGCAGGGGCCGCGCCATGGACACCATGTCGGCGCAGCCATCGGCCAGCACCTGCTCGGCCACCTCGGGCGTGTTGATGCGGTTGGATGTGACCAGCGGCGTGGTGATGCCTGCCGCCGCAAACTCGGCCTTCATCTTTTGCGTGACCCAGGCAAACGCTGCGCGCGGCACGCTGGTGGCAATGGTGGGCACCCGCGCCTCGTGCCAGCCAATGCCGGTGTTGACGATGTTCGCCCCGCCCGTGGCCACGGCCTTGCCCAGGGTGACGATCTCGTCCCACGCGCTGCCGCCGGGCACCAGGTCGATCATCGACAGGCGGTAAATGATGATGAAGTCCGGCCCCACGGCCTCGCGCATGCGGGCCAGAATCTCTACCGGCAGCCGCATGCGGTGGCTGTAGTCGCCGCCCCAGGCATCGCGCCGCAGGTTGGTGGCTTGCGACAGAAACTGGTTGATGAAATAGCCCTCCGAGCCCATCACCTCCACGCCGTCGTAGCCCGCCTCGCGCGCCTTCACTGCACAGCGCACGAAGGCACGGATCTGGCGCTCCACCCCGCTCGCCGACAGCGCGAACGGCGTGAACGGCGAAATCGGCGACTGCAGCCGCGACGGCGCCACCGCCAGCGGGTGGTAGGCATAGCGGCCCGTGTGCAGGATTTGCAGGGCGATCTTGCCGCCCGCCTCGTGCACGGCCTCGGTCACCACGCGGTGGCGCTTGGCCGCGCCCGAGGTCGCCAGCGTGCCCGCAAACGGTTTGGCCCAGCCCGCGATGTTGGGAGCGAACCCGCCCGTCACGATCAGGCCCACATCTCCCTCGGCCCGCTCGCGGAAGTACGCCGCCATGCGAGACAGGTCGCGCCCGTCCTCCAGCCCGGTGTGCATGGAGCCCATGAGCACACGGTTCTTGAGGGTGGTGAAGCCCAGATCGAGCGGGGCAAGCAGGTGCGGGTACAACGCGGCACCAGGCATGGAGGCAGCGGCGGCAGGAGCGGCCATGGGAGGAGAGGAATGCATGGAAGGATCGTGAACTAGAAGTATTTTCTAGAACTTTATTCTAGAATCCCGTTCCATGGCAAGCCGCAATTCCCCGCCCCCCACCTCATCCCCTGCCGACGCAACCACCGACCGCCGCCAGGACATCCTGAACGCCGCCCTGGCCTGCGCGGCCGAAGGCGGCGTGGATGCAGTCACCATCGACGGAGTGCGGGCGCGCTGCGGGGCCAGCGTGGGCAGCATCTATCACCACTTTGGCAACCGCGACGGCATCGTGGCAGCGCTGTTCTTCGAGATCTTTCACGACCAGTCGCGCAGCGTGCAGGCGCACCTCGATGCCGCCCAGGGCGTGGAAGCGGGCGTGTTGGCCCTGGTCACGGGCTACCTGGACTGGGTGGTGGCGCAGCCCGAACGGGCGCGGTTCATGTTCCAGGCGCGCAGCGCAGTGGCAGCGGGCCCGCGCACGCCCGACCTGGCCGAGGCCGCACGGCGCCGCAACCAGGCGCTGGTGGCCTGGTTCGAGCCGCACCACCGATCCGGCGCGCTGCGCGACCTGCCATGCGAGCTGATGCCATCGCTGGTGATGGGGCCGGTGCAGAGCTATTGCAGGGCCTGGCTGTCGGGCAACGCAGCCCAGGGCGGCCTGCCGTCACCCACCACCTACCGCACAGAACTGGCGGACGCAGCCTGGCGGTCCGTGAAAGCCTAGATCTCTAGATCAGTAATGCGGCGGCAGCTCGTCGCGCAGGTTCCGCGGGCCGTTCGAGCCGCCTTCGGGCGCCTGCTGGCGCAGCTGGATGACCTCGTGCGTCAACCGATCGATCAGTTGCTGCTGCTGATAGATGGTCATGTTCAGCTGGTCCAGCAGGTCTTCGGTAAAGCTGGCCTTGATCTCCAGGCTTTCGAGGCGCTGGAGAACGTTGGCGAGATCGTTGGTGTCGGACATGGAGGCGTCAGATCGCCTGGCCCAGGCGCGCTACGCCTTCGCGGATCTTGTCCACATCGGCCGTGGCAAACGACAGGCGGAAGGTGGCGTGGTCCGGGTTGGCGCAGAAGAACGGCGTGCCGGGCACAAAGGCCACACCCTTTTCAATCGCACGCTTGGCCAGCACGTTGCCATCGGCCACCTTGCCGCCTGCCCCCGTGAGGCGCGCCCACACAAACAAGCCCCCCTGGGGCTGCACAAATTCGATGGCGTCGCCCAGCTCCTTGCGCAGCGCATCGCCCATGGCCTGGGCGCGCTCGGCATACACCTTGCGCACATGGGCCAGGGTGCCAGGCATGCGGCCGGCCTTGAGGTACTGCGCGGCCGTGGCCTGCGCAAAGGTGCTGGTGTGTGCATCGCTGAACTGCTTGCACATGGTGGCCTTGCCCAGCAGCTCGGCCGGGGCAATCATCCAGCCCACGCGCAGGCCGGGCGACAGCACTTTGCTCAAGCTGCCGCAGTGCACCAGCAGATCGCGGCTGCCGGGCACGGTGGCCGACAGGTTGAGCAGGCTGGGCGGTGGCGCATCGCCAAAGTACAGGTCGCCGTAGGGGTCGTCCTCGACGATCAGCGTGTTGTGCTTCACCGCCATCTCCAGCACGGCCTTGCGGCGCTCCAGGCTCAACATGGCGCCGCTGGGGTTGCCGAAGGTGGGGATCAGGTAAACGAATTTCGGCTTGTGTTCTGCAATGAGCTTTTCCAGCTCGTCGGTCTTCACGCCGTTGCCATCGATGGGCGCGCTGATGAGTTCGGCGCCGTACAGGCGAAAGCACTGGATGGTGGCGAGGAAGGTCGGGCCTTCCACAATCACCTTGTCGCCGGGGCTGATGAGGGTCCTGCCCAGCAGATCCAGCGCCTGCTGGCTGCCGGTGGTGACGATGAGGTTGTCGGCCGCCAAATCCTTGGCGCCCTTGCTGGTCATGAAGGCGGCCAGTTGCTCGCGCAGCGGGTTGTAGCCCTCGGTGGCGCCATATTGCAATGCTGCGCCGGGCTCTTCGGCCAGGGCGGCGTTGCTGGCTGCGCGGATGCCTTCCACGTCAAACATCGCGCTGTCCGGAAAGCCACCCGCAAAGCTGATGATGCCGGGCTTGCCCAGCAGCTTGAAAAGCTCGCGGATGGCGGAGGTTTCTACGTTGTTCAGGCGGTCGGCAAATTGCATGGCGTGGACAGAAGTGGTTGGCAACAAACTCTGCATTGTCGCCAATTGCGACGCAGGATTCATGCGGTGTCTTTCCAGGAGGCTCTAAACTGGGTTTTCCCTCCATCGCCACTGCCCTGCCCGCCATGACCCTGACCCTCCGCACCCTGCCCCGCATGCGCCTTGCCACCATGCGCCACACCGGCGCCTACGGCCACCCGGGCCTGACCGAGTTGTGGGAGCGTTTTGGCAGCTGGTGTGCCGCCCACCGGCTGGATGATCCGCGCCCCAAGTTCTATGGCTTCAGCCACGACGACCCGGGCTGCACGCCGCCCGAGCAGTGCCGCTATGACGCAGCGGTGCAGATTGGCGTGGGCCTGCGCACCGGGCCCGATGTGCAGGTGATGGACTACGAAGGCGGCGACTACGCCTGCATGCACTTTGTGGGCACGGGGCCCGAGATTGCCGCCGCCTGGGCGCAGATGGGCACGCCGGGCCAGATCCCCGACGGCTGGGAATGGGAGCCCCGCGCTGCGCTGGAGATCTACGACGAGGACTTTGCGGTGGACCCGGCCACGGGGCGCTTTCCGTGCTGGCTGTGTATTCCGGTCAAGCGGACGCGCTGAATCCCATGGGGTTGCGCTGACGGGCCGGGTAGCCCTTTTCAGCGCGGACCGTCAATCCACCCGGATATCCGCCCGTGCCGCCACGGCACGCATCAGTGGCAGCTCGCGCTCAATGCGCGCGCGCAGCGCGTCGCCATTGCCACCCAGCGGCGTCAGGCCGATGTCCACCATCTTCTTCTTGAACTCCGCCGAGGCCATGGTCTCGGCCAGGGCCTTTTCCAGCTTTTTCTGCACGGGTGCGGGCAGCCCTGCGGGCCCCACAAAGGCAAACCAGGAACCCATGTCAAAGCCGGGGTAGCCGCTTTCGGCCACCGTGGGCACGTTGGGCTGCAAGGCCAGGCGCTGCGGGCTGAGCGCCGCAATCGCCTTGATCTTTCCGGACTTGATGAGCGGGGTGGATGCCACCACGGTGTCCACCGCCAGTTGCACCTGCCCGCCCATCAGCGCCGTGAGACTGGGCGAGCTGCCGTTGAAAGGCACATGCATCATCGGAAAACCTGCGGTGGTCTTGAGCATCTCGGCGCCAAAGTGCACCGACGAGCCCGTGCCATAGGAGCCGTACGAGAACTTGTCCGGCGCGGCCTTGGCCTGGGCCACGATGTCCTTGAGCGACTGCCCCGGGGTGTCGTTGTGGGCCACCAGCAGCAGCCCCATGTCGGCCACCAGGGCCAGGGGCGTGAAGCTCTTGATGGGGTCGTACGGCAGGTTGGTGCGGATGGCCGGGTTCATGGTGAGCGTGGTGTTGGACCCGAGCAGCAGCGTGTACCCGTCAGCGGGCGCCTTGGCCACCATGGACGCCGCCACCACGGTGCCCGCGCCGGGCCGGTTCTCGACCACCATGGGCTGCCCCAGACGCGCCCCCAGGGCTGTGGCCAGCAGCCGTCCCAGGATGTCGGTCGCGCCGCCTGGGGCAAAAGGCACGACCAGCTTGATGGGTCGGTCGGGGTAAGTCTGTGCCTGCGCCAGGCCGGGCGCGCCCAGCACCAGGGCGCTGAGCAGAAGACTCGATACGAAGCGGGAACGCAGCATGGTGAAGCTCTCCAGAAAGCACGTTGACAAAAGCGGGGGGTAGCGGGGGTTCACGGTGGGAGACGGAATGGCGAGCAGCGAGGCCCACGTCACCCCAGCAAAGGGCTGCGCTGGCGCGCGTACCCACTGGCCTGGTCGTAGGCATGGCCAATCTGCAGCACGGCGGCGTCAGACTGTGCCGGGCCGATGATCTGCAGCCCCGCAGGCAGGCCGCCGGGGCCAAAACCTGCAGGGGCTGCCAGCGCGGGCAGGCCGGCCATGGTGGCGGGCACCACGGTCTCCATCCAGCGGTGGTAGGTATCCATGGTGCGGCCACCGACCTCGTGGGGCCAGTCCAGCCCGGCATCGAACGGAAAGACCTGGGCAGCGGGCAACACCAGAAAATCGAATTGTTCGAACAGGCCGCGCAGCACCTGGTACCACGCGCTGCGCACGCGGGCCGCGTCGTACACCTGCAGGGCCGTCAGGCGCATGCCACGCTCGATCTCCCACACTGCCTCGGACTTCAGCAGTGCATGCGTGGCCGGGTTGCGATACAGGGCCGCATTGGCCCCTGCCACGCTGAAGCTGCGCAGGTCGATCCAGGCGTTCCACAGCTGCTTCAGGTCGAACGCGGGCACCACGGCCTCCACCGTGCAGCCCACGGTGCGAAAGTGCTCCAGCGCCTGCTCGCAGGTGGCCAGCACGCCAGGCTCGGTGGGCAAATGGCCGCCCAGATCACCCAGCCAGCCGATGCGGGCACCGCGCCAGTCGCGCTCCAGCGGCTGGCCCAACAGGGCCACGTCCTCATGGCGCCGCGTGAGCGGCAGGCGCGCATCAAAACCCGCCTGCACCGACAGCAGCAGCGCCAGGTCCGGGATGTTGCGTGCCATGGGCCCGGCCACGCTGAACTGCTGGAAGAACACTTCCTCCGTCGGCCCATGCGGCACCAGGCCGAACGAGGTGCGCAGGCCGTATATGTTGTTGAACGCCGCTGGCGTGCGCAGCGATCCCATCATGTCCGAGCCATCGGCCAAGGGCAGCATGTGCAGCGCCACCGCCACCGCTGCGCCGCCACTGCTGCCCCCCGCCGACACAGCCGGGTTGTGGGCGTTGCGCGTGGTGCCATACACCGGGTTGTAGGTGTGGCCGCCCAGGCCAAACTCCGGAGAGTTGGTGCGGCCGATGAACAGTGCACCGCCTGCGCGCATCCGCTCGAACACCACCGCATCCGTGGCCGAGACCTGTCCCGCAAAGATGGGCGAGCCCCGCGTGGTGACCATGCCTGCGGCGGACATGATGTCCTTGGGCGCCTGCGGAAACCCATGCAGCGGGCCCAGGCTCTCGCCGCGCGCCAGTTGCGCATCGCGCTCTGACGCCTGCGTGCGCAGGGCGTTGCGGTCCACCATCGCTACCAGTGCGTTCACCACGGGGTTGAGCCGGTCCACCTGGGCCAAGTAGGCGTCCAACACCTCGGTGCAGGAGACCTCCCGTGCATGGATGGCGCGCGACAGTTCGGTGGCCGTGTAGTCCACGATGTGGCTGGAGGTACCAGCCGGGGTGACGCTGTTTGCAGAAGGCATGGGGGCTGGGGTCGGTGAATGTGTCATTGGTGAGTCAGCATAAGCAGCCCGCTGCGTTTCGACAATCAACGATTTCTGGGGTTATCTTTGCGTTTTACGCAATCCACATCCCGAAAGGCCCCCATGCTTTCCAGCCGCTTGCAGGACACGGCGCTGCGCTACTTTCTGGAGGTGGTGCGCAGCGGCTCGGTCAGCGAGGCCGCCGCGCGCCTCAATGTGTCGCCCTCGGCCGTGAGCCGCCAAGTCGCCGCCCTCGAAGACCTGCTGGGCGTGCCGCTGTTTGACCGGCGCCCACGCGGCATGGCGCCCAGCGCGGCGGGCGAGCTGCTGGCCGCCCATGCGCGGCGCGGCGCGCTGGAGGCCGACCGCGTGGTCTCCGACATCCAGGCGCTGCAGGGCCTGCGCACGGGGCTGGTGCGCATCTGCAGCTCTGCGGGTTTTGCCATCGAGTTCCTGCCCCGCGTGATGGCGCAGTTCCGCCTGCAGTACCCCGGCATCCAGTTCCACCTGCGCGTGGCCAGCCCCGCAGCTGTGACCGTGGCGGTGCTCAACGGCGATGCAGACATTGGCCTGACCTACAGCCGCTCGGCCGAGCGGGACATCACCGTGCAGCACCGCCAGGCCGCGCCCGTCATCGCCATCATGCGGCCTGACCACGCGCTCGCACGCGCCCACTCCGTCACGCTGGCGCAGATGCACGCCTACCCCATCGCCCTGCCCGAGCGCGACAACACCGTGCGCCAGCTGTTCGACATCGGCTGCAGCCAGCGGGGCCTAGTCTTCGAGCCCGCCCTGGTGTGCAACCACTTCGAGACGCTGATGCACTTTGTGCTGCATGGCGGGGGCCTGTCCATCTCGGGCGAGGTGACGGTGCGCGACCGGGTGCAGCGCGGCGAGCTGCACGCCGCCCAGATCCGAGAGCCCGGCATGAGCGCCCGCGCTGCCGAGCTGCAGACCCTGAGCGGCCGCACCCTGCCCGCTGCCGTGCGCATGTTCCTGGAGTTTTTGCAGGCGCAGCTGCGGGACAATGCGCCACCGGCCACGCCCGCCAAAAAAAGCAAGCCCTCCGCCCCACCCCGCCAACGATGATGATGAAAACCGCCCAGATCGAGCCCTTCTTCGCCACCCTCAAGGCGGCCAACCCCCTGCCCAACACGGAGCTGGAATACACCACCCCCTTCGAGCTGCTGGCCGCCGTGCTGCTGTCGGCCCAGGCCACCGACGTGGGCGTGAACAAGGCCACGCGCAAGCTGTTCCCGGTGGCGGGCACGCCCCAGGCCATCCTGGACCTGGGTCTGGAAGGGCTGGAGGGTTACATCAAGACCATCGGCCTGTACCGCACCAAGGCCAAGAACCTGATGGAGACCTGCCGCATCCTGGTGGAGCAGCACGGCAGTGTGGTGCCCCGCACGCGCGAAGCGCTGGAGGCCCTGCCCGGCGTGGGCCGCAAAACGGCGAACGTGGTGCTGAACGTGGCCTTTGGCCAGCCCACCATGGCGGTGGACACGCACATCTTTCGGGTGAGCAACCGCACCGGTCTGGCGCCAGGCAAAAACCCGCTGGCGGTGGAGCTGCAGCTGATGAAGCGCGTGCCTGCGGCCTACGCAGTGGACTCGCACCACTGGCTCATCCTGCTGGGCCGCTATGTGTGCCAGGCGCGCAAGCCGCGCTGCTGGGAATGTGTGGTGAGCGAGTATTGCGACTACCGGCCGAAGACGCTGGCGCCCTAACGCGCTGAAAGCACAGCGCTTCAAATTTCATAGCAACCAGCGCATATTCTTCTAGCGCATCCAGCCAAAAACACTCAAAACCTGCGCTCTGGCAGAGATTTCGAGCCCTTGCGCAACCGCCAGCCCAAAAGGCCGGGTCAGACAACGCAACGGGTGCCCAGGGCCGCCATCTCTTGCGACACCCCCACCCAGGCCACATCAAACCCAGCCACCTTGCGCTCCGGCGGCACGGGGTGCGCGCGCAGCGCCCAGGTGGCACCGGCCACCACGCTGTCGATCACGGGCACCGACACCTGCGGCTGCACGGCGGCAGCCATGCCTGCCAGCCCCGCCCCACCCAAAATGACGGCCTGCACCCCCATCTGCCGCACCACGTCCCTGCAGGCCTGGGCCAGCAATGCGCGGGCCGCCTCGGGGTCTGCGGCCAGTTGGGCACCGGTGGGCGCCACGGTGTGGATGCCTGCCAGTGCGTGGGCGTGGCCCAGCGCCTGGGCCAGCCGCTGCAGCATGGGGCCCCAGCGCTCGCCACCGGTGACGATGGCAAAGCGGCCATGGCGCGCAGCCTCGATGAATGACGCTTCGGCCAGGCCAGTGACAGGCACCGGACTGCTCTCGCGCAGCGCCATCAGGCCGGGGTCGCCAAAGCAGCCGATCAGCACCGCGTCGGGCGCGGTCTGCGGCTGTGCGATCTCATGCGCCCACACATCGAGCGCGGCGTGGGCCGCCACGGCGTAGCTCGCCTCGCACGCGATGTACGGTGCGCCAAAGCGGGCCGTGGCCGTGCGCACCGCCACATGCGAACCTGCAGCCCCCTGCACATGCCGCTGCAGCAAGGCACTGACATGGGCCGACATGTTGGGGTTGATGACGAGCAGTTGACGCATGGGCAAGCGTGTGAAAAAACCGTCAGAGCCCGCCCAGCAACCGCGCCAGATCAGGCGCCTCTGCCGCAGGCGGCGTGAACTCCAGCTGCGACTCGATCCGCGCCAGGTGGGCCAGCATCAGCCGGGGCGCCTCGCGCGCATCGCGCAGGCGAATGGCGTCGATCAGCGCGCGGTGCTCGCGGCAGCCGCAGGCCGTGGCCTCTTCGCGGGTTTGGGCGTGGCTGGGGCTGTACGTCATCAGGATGAGCGAGGTGCGCGACACCAGCTCGCGCAGGATGCGCCCGAGCGTCTGGTGCCCTACTGCCTGCGCGATGTGCAGGTGAAAGTCGCCCGACAGGCGGATGGCGCGGCGCATGTCGCCGCTGGCGCGGGCGGCCTCTTCGTCATCGATGCAGGTGCGCAGCGCGGCAATGTCGGCGTCGGTGGCGTTGGCGATGAACAGCTCCACCAGGCGCGGCTCCAGCAGGCGGCGGGCCTCGAACACTTCCAGCGCCTCCTGCGGCGTGGGCTGGGCAATGGATGCGCCCCGGTTGGGCGTGAGCGTGACGACCTGCTCGTTGGCCAGCCGCACCAGCACAGGCCGCACCCGTGTGCGCGACACGCCAAAGGCCGCCGCCAGCTTGTCCTCCACCAGCTTGGTGCCGGGTGGTAGCCGGTGGTCGAGGATGGCCGACACCATGCGGTCGTACATGTCGTTGTCGCTGAGCTGGCCGGTCGTGTCGGGCTGCACGGGCGGTTCGGTGACCGCAGCGCGCGCGCGCCGGGGCTTGGGGAGGGTGGTCGTCATAAGGGTGCCGTTTTTACCCCGAACGGCCCTTGCGCCTGCGGCCCAAAGCCCACACCAGCGCCAGCGTGATGCCCATGACCACAAAAGACACCACCGTGGTCAGCGTGCCCAGCGCGTAGATGGACGGCGTGGTCACCGTGCTGGTCAGGCCCTGCAGCTCCAGCGGCAGCGTGTTCACGTCGCCAATGGCCTGCGAGGTGCGGGCGATCTCGTCCCAGCTGAGCGTGAAGCCGAACATGCCAATGCCCACGACCGAGGGCGCGATCAGCGGCAGCACCACATGCGCAAAGCCCTGCCAGGGCGTGGCGCCCAGGTCGCGTGCGGCTTCTTCGTACGCAGGGTTGAAGCGGTTGAACACCGCAAACATGATGAGCAGGCCGAACGGCAGCGTCCAGGTCAGGTGCGCGCCCAGGGCCGAGGTGAACAGGCCCAGCGACGTGCCGTAGCCCTCCAGCGCACTCTCCATGCCCAGCCATTCCAGCGCGGCCTTGATGCCGTTGTCGATGAGCCGGAACTCCAGCCCGATGCCCAACGACACGATGATGGACGGCATGATGAGGCTGGCCACCACGATGAAAAACAGCGTGTTGCCGCCCGCCAGACGCTTGCGAAACGCCAGGCCCGCCAGCACCGACAGCACCACCGTGCACAGCATCACCGCCACGCCCAGGCCCAGCGAGCGCCACAGCGCCGCGCCAATGTCCACCACACCCAGCCCTTCGGCCAGCTTGGCGAACCAGTGCAGCGACACGCCGCGCATGGGGAAGGTGAGCCCGCCCTCGGGGCCCTGGAAGCTCAGGATGAAGATGACGAACATCGGCCCGTACATGAACAGCACGAACAGCGCAAAGAAGATGGCCAGGGGCCAGAAGCTGGCGGGACGAGATTCACGGACTTTCATCTCACAGCTCCTTGCGAATGTCGACGAGGCGCGTGAGGCCCCAGATAATCATCAGCACCACGGCCAGCAGAATCACGGCATTGGCCGCCGCCAGCGGGAACTGCAGGTAAGACGTCTGCACCTGGATGATCTTGCCAATCGATGCGATCTGCTGCCCGCCCATCACGCCGATGGTCACGAAGTCGCCCATGACGATGGTGATCACAAAGATTGAGCCGATGATGATGCCGGTGCGCGACAGCGGCACGATCACGTTCCACAGCGTCTGCCAGCCACTCGCGCCGCTGTCGCTGGCCGCCTCGATGAGGCTGCGGTCGATGCGCATCATGCTGTTGAAGATGGGCACGATCATGAACATGGTGTACAGGTGCACGAAGGCCAGCACCACCGAGAAGTCCGAGAACAGCAGCCACTCCACGGGCGTCTCGATCAGGTTCATGCCCATCAGCGTCTGGTTGACCAGCCCATTGCGCCCCAGCAGCGGCACCCACGAGATCATGCGGATCACGTTCGACGTCCAGAACGGGATGGTGCACAGCACGAACAGCAGGGTCTGCATGCCCGAAGAGCGCACATGGAAGGCCAAAAAATAGGCCACGGTGAAGCCGATCACCAGCGTGATCAGCCACACCAGAAAGCTGAACTTGAGAGTGGAGTAATACGTCTTGAGCGTGACACACAGGCCCTCCGACGCATCGCCACAGCCCGCGAAGATCGACACGTAGTTCTTGAACGTGAAGCCGGGCAACAGCTCGTACTCATTGAAGTCCCAGAAGCTGACCATCACGATCAGCGCCAGCGGAATCAGAAAAAACAGCGCGAACACCAGCGTGAACGGCGCGGCCTGCCACCAGGCGGCAATGCTACGACCGGGGACGGCTGCAGCAGGTAAGGACGGGGTGGTGGTGCTCATGGTGTTTGCAATCAATGAATCCAAAGGTCTACCGTTCGGCGCTTGCTCTTGAGACTGGCGCTACCCAAGGCCAGTGCCCCCGTGCAAGGGCCGCCCCGCCGCACCGGGGGCGTCCCCCCTCCCGACCCGCGCAGCGGGTCGAGAGAGGGGGAAGGCGCGCAGCGCCTCAGGGGGTGAAACCTCTACTACGCCGCGACGAACTCATTCCACTTCTGCACCATGTAGTTGTTCTCGTCCATCAGCGCGTTCCAGCAAGCGATGCCGCCCATGCGCGACTCGTAGCTGCCGCCGTCGCGCACTGCACCGGCCTTGGCCAGCACATCGCCATTCGGGCTCTTGATGTCCTGCGTGGCGGGCTTGCCTTCCATCCAGTAGGCCCACTCGTAGGCTTCCATCTTGGACTTGGCGGTCTCCAGCACGGCGCTGTAGTAGCCCTGGCGGTTCAGGTAAGCACCAGCCCAGCCGTCGAGGAACCAGTTGATGAACTCGTAGGCGCCATCGAGCTTGCGGCCGCTCAGCGTGGCGGGCAGGCCAAAGCCTGCGGCCCAGGCGCGGTAGCCTTCCTTCAGGGGCTGGAAGTTGCAGGCGATGCCCTTGGTGCGCACGGCGGTGACGGCGGGGCTCCACATCGACTGGATCACCACCTCGCCCGATGCCATCAGGTTCACCGACTCGTTGAAGTCCTTCCACAGCGCGCGGAACTGGCCCTGCTTCTTGGCCTCGATCAGGGTCTTGATCGTGAGATCAATCTCCTTCTTGGTCATGTTGCCCTTGTCGGGGTACTTGTAGATGCCCATGGCCTCGACCACCATGGCGGCGTCCATGATGCCGATGGAGGGGATGTTCAGGATGGCGGTCTTGCCCTTGAACTCGGGGTTGAGCAGCTCGGCCCAGGAGTTGATGGGGCGCTTGATCAGGTCGGGGCGGATGCCCAGCGTGTCGGCGTTGTACACGGTGGGGATCAGGCTCATGAACTGCGTGGGCGCGGTCGCGAACTTCTTGGACTTTTCACCTTCCAGGTAGATCACCTTCTTGGGTGCGGTGCCCTGGTCACCCACGGCTTTGCCGGCCACCTGGCCGGTAGTGAACAGCGTGGTGATCTTGTCGGCGTTCTTGATGCGCTTGGTATCGATGCCCTTCAGGTTGCCCGTGGGTACGATCTTTTTCAGCGAGAAGTACTCGGTGTCGATCAGGTCGAAACTGTTGGGCGCGGTCACGGCGCGCTTGGTCACGTCGTCCGTGGTCACGGCCACGTACTGGATCTCGATGCCGGTGTCGGCCTTGAACTTCTCGGCAATCGCCTTGTCCTGGTTCACCGCCGTGCCCAGGTAGCGCAGCACGATCTTTTCCTGCGAATGCACGGCCGGGAACATGCCAGCGGCCAGGATGCCCGCCGTGCCCTTGAGCAGCGAGCGGCGAGCCACACAAGTGGCATCGGAGACAACAACAGGGGAATCAGCACGGGAAGCATCGGACATGGGAAAACTCCTTGGGTTGCGGAAGGGGACGGGTGAAAAAAGAGGGGGTGTGGCGGCGCGGTCAGGCGGCGACGGCCACTGCGGGAGCGGCCACCGCCAGTGATGCGACAGCAGGCTGGGAGAGCGGATGTGCCTGGTCGGGCGTCCAGTGCAATTGCACGCCCTGCCCCACCTGGTAGGGCTGCGCGGCAAAGGTGGCCTCGGACACCATCACCGAATACGCCGCCGTGGCGTTGGCCGACAGAACTGCGCCGTGCTTTTGCAGGCCCACCAGCACATAGGTGCCTTGGTATTCCACGTCGGTCACCACGGCCTGCATGCGCTGGGCACCCCAGGGCAATTCGGCACTGGCGGGGGCAATCTGCAGATGGTCGGTGCGCACGCCCACCTTGCCTTCGGGCGTGTCGATCACGTTGTGCCCGCCCATGAAGCGGGCCACGAATTCGCTGGCGGGCCGGTTGTAGACCTCGTGCGGGCTGCCCACCTGCTCAATCACGCCGTGGTTCATCACCACCATGGTGTCGGCCAGGGCCATGGCCTCTTCCTGGCTGTGGGTCACATGGATAAACGTCAGGCCCAGCTCTTTTTGCCAGCGGCGCAACTCGGCACGCATCTGGATGCGCAGGAAGGGGTCGAGCGCGGACAGCGGCTCGTCGAGCAGCAGCACACGCGGCTGGGTGATCAGGGCCCGCGCCAGCGCCACACGCTGCTGCTGCCCGCCGGAGAGTTCTGCGGGCTTGCGCTCGGCCAAGTGCCCCAGGGCCACGCGCTCCAGCAGGTCGCGCGCCTTGGCCTGGCGTTCGGCCTTGGCCACGCCTTTCATCTTCAGGCTGAAGGCCACGTTATCGAGCGCCGAGAGGTGCGGAAACAGCGCAAAGCTCTGGAACATCATGGCCGTGCCGCGTGCGGCGGCGGGCAGGTCGGTGATGTTGCGGTTCTCCAGCAGGATGTCACCACTGGTCACCGACTCGTGCCCAGCAATCATGCGCAGCGTGGTGCTCTTCCCGCAGCCCGAAGGCCCCAGCAGGCAGCAGTAGCTGCCGCTGGCAATGCGCAGGTTGATCGCATCCACGGCGGGCTTGCCTTGGGCGTAGCGTTTGGTCAGCGCCACGATTTCAATGGCGGCGGAGGTGGGCGCAGGGTGGGTGCTTTGCATGGCGTATGCCCTACGCAAGGCCCATGCCAACTTTGTACACAATGTTTTATGAACTTTGCATACAAAATGCACCAACACGGCGCACATTACCGCCCCATACCGGTCCACGCCCGCGCTGCGCCTGGTCCAACCTCGGGCAAACCATGCACCGAAACAGCGCTGAGCACTGCGGGTGCGTGGCTATACTGGCTTCGCCTTTGAAACAATTTATTACGTAGGCACGTCCCTCCCCCTCCTCCTGCCTGCCGCATGACGAACCTCGACCCGCGCTCCATGATCGCCCTGGCGGGCTTCATGTCTGCCGTCATGGCCCTGGTGCTGCTGTTCATGCGGCGGCACTACCCGCCCAGCATCCGGGGCGTGGGCGGATGGGCGGCGGCGCCATTGCTGTGGCTGCTGTCCACCGTGCTGTTTGGCGCGCGTGGCGCCATCCCCGACTGGCTGGGCCTGGTGCTGGCCAACCAGTTGCTGGTGCTGGGCTCGGTCACTTATTACATGGGCACCCGCCAGTTCATGGGCCAGCCCGCCACCTGGCGCACCTGGAACTGGGTGATGGCCGGCACCACGGTGGTGTTTGCCTGGCTGACCTACGGGTGGCCCAACTATGCCGTGCGGGTGGGGTTTTTCACCGTGGTGATGGGGGCGCTGTACGCCGCGCAACTGCGCTTCATGCTGCGCCACGGGGGGCGCAACTTCCCGGTGCGGCTGGTGGAGGTGATGCTGGGCCTGCACATGCTGGTACTGGGAGTCAGGCTGGGTTCCATCCTGGCTGGGCACGCGGGCAACGACCTGATGGAGCCCTCGCTGTTCCAGACCCTGTACATCGGTGCCTATGCGCTCACCGTGCTCATGTTGTCCATCGGCGCGGTGCTGATGGCCACAGACCGCTTGCGCACCGAGCTGGAGCACCTGGCCACCTATGACTCGCTGACCCAAACCCTCAACCGCCGTGCCTTGCTGCAGCGCTGCGAGGACGAGCTGGAGCGCGCGCAGCGCTACGGCGGCGGTCCGTCCATCATGATGGTGGACCTGGACAACTTCAAGGCGGTGAACGACACGCGCGGCCACCAGCACGGCGATGCAGTGCTGGTGCACTTTGCCGAGCGCACCCGCCAGGTGCTGCGCCGCGCCGACCGCCTGGGTCGCTACGGGGGCGAGGAATTTCTGGTGCTGCTGCCGGGAGCCGACGCGCAAGCGGCCCTGGCCGTGGCCCAGCGCATCCACGCCACGCTGGCCTCGGGGCACCCGCTGGACTGCGAGGTGAGCATCGGGCTGACCAGCTGGAGCGGGTCACACGAGACCCTGGACGCGATGCTCTCCCGCGCCGACGCCGCGCTGTACCGCGCCAAGGAAGAAGGCCGCAACCAGACCGTGGTGGGCTAGAGCCTGCCCAAGCAGGGCGGCTCAGGCCGTCTGCGTCGCCACGCCAGCCGATTCAAAACTCGCCATCTCGCGCAGCACGGCGCAGGCCGATTGCAGCAACGGCCAGGCCAGCGCCGCGCCCGAACCCTCGCCCAGGCGCAAGCCCAGGTCCAGCAGAGGCTCTGCCTGCATCTGCGCCAACATCAGGCTGTGGCCCCGTTCGCCCGAACGGTGGGCAAACACGCAGCGCTGCAGCACCTGCGGCGCGATGCGGCTGGCCACCAGCACGGCCGCGCTGGTAATGAAGCCGTCCACCACAATCACGCGCCGCTCGGCCCCTGCCTGCAGCACTGCGCCCACCAGCGTGGCCACCTCGTAGCCACCCAGGGCAGCCAGAGCCTCCAACGGGCTGGTGGCGCCCGCATTGGCGTCCAGCGCCTGCTGCAGCACCAAGCGCTTGCGTTCGATGCCCGCAGCATCCAGCCCCGTGCCCGCGCCCGTCACCTCGACCAGCGGCAGCCCCGCCAGGCGCGCCAGCAGCAGCGACGCCACCGAAGTGTTGGCAATCCCCATCTCGCCCAGCAGCAAGGCGTTGCCTGGCAGGGCACGCACCACCTCCACCCCGTTGGCCAGCGCCTGGGCGCATTGCTCGGCACTCATGGCTGGGCCGACGGAGGCATCCTGCGTGCCGGGTGCCACCTTGCGCAGCAACAAGCGCGGCTGACCGGGTGCCGCATCGCGCGCAGCAATGGGCTTGGCCACGCCACAGTCCACCACCGTGAGGCCCAGGCCATGCTGGCGCGCAAGCACGCTCACGGCCGCGCCACCCGCCAGAAAATTCTCCACCATCTGCCAGGTCACATCGCTCGGGAACGCCGAGACACCCCGCGCGGCCAGGCCGTGGTCGCCCGCGCACACCAGCATCTGGGGGGCATGCAGCACGGGGGATTCGGTGCCCAGAATCACGCCCAGGCGCAACGCCAGGCGCTCCAGCAGGCCCAGCGAGCCCAGGGGCTTGGTCTTGTGGTCAATGACGTGCTGCAGGCGGCTGGCCAACGCGGCATCATGCAGGTCAGCAACGGACGGAAGTACGAAAGGTGAGGTCATGGTGATGGAGAACACAAAGAACGCCGTGCACAAAGCGGCACAGCAGGGTTTTGAAAAAGAAGCGCAGGCCTACGCGCGCGGCAGGCCGGACTACCCGGCGGCGCTGTCGGCCTGGCTGGCACAGACGTTGGGACTGGGCCCCGGTCGTGAGGTGGCCGATGTGGGCGCGGGCACCGGCAAATTCACCGCGCTGCTCGCAACCACCGGGGCCACGGTGGTGGGCGTGGAGCCCGTGGACGCTATGCGCGCCAAGATCGAAGCGTTGCAACTGCCCACGGTGCGCGCCGTGGCGGGCACGGCACAGGCCATTCCGCTGCCGTCCGGCACGCTGGATGCCGTGGTCTGTGCACAGGCCTTCCACTGGTTTGCCACCCGCGAAGCCCTCGACGAATTCCACCGCGTGCTGCGGCCGGGCGGCAAGCTGGGCCTGGTGTGGAATGTGCGCGATGAGTCGGTGGACTGGGTGGCCGAGCTCACCACCATCATCACGCCCTACGAGGGCGATGCCCCGCGCTTCTACAAGGGCGACTGGCGCAAACCCTTTCCACACCCCGGTTTCGGCCCATTGGTCGAGACCCGGCTGACCCACGAGCATGTGGGGCCACCCCAGCAGGTCATCGTGGACCGTTTCATGTCGATCAGTTTTATCGCGGCCCTGCCGGATGCTGAACGCGCCAAGGTGCGCGCCCAGATCGAGGCTTTGATAGCCCGACACCCCGCGCTGCGCGGGCAGGACACCGTGCGCTTTCCGTACACCACCCTCGCCTGCCACTGCGAACGGGTGTGAGGGGCTGAATGGCGCCACGGTATCCGGCACGCTAAGGCGCTACCAGCGCATCCAGCACGCCCGGTGTGAAGCTGTTGCCCAGGAAGCCTGCGAGTCCGTCAAACACACTGTCCAGCGTGGGCACCTGCGCGCCAAACAGCGCGTGCAGCACCGCAGCATCCTCAAACAAGCCGTGCAGGTACACGCCCAGCACATTGCCCGCCGGGTTCTGCCAGGCGATGCCGGGGATGACCTCGCGCGCCACATCGCCCTTGGCAGCCATGGCCGGGTGCTGGGCGGTCTGGCCGTGGTGGATTTCGTAGCCCATGACGGACACGCCTGCGAGTGCAGCCCAGGCGCCCTGCACCACACCACACTGCGCCTGCGTGCGCTGCACGGTCTTGGCGACCTCGAAGGTGGTGACCAGGGGCAGCAGGCCCAGGCCCGGCGCATTGCCGTCGATGCCTGCGGTATCGATCAATGCCTCGCCCAGCATCTGCAGGCCACCACACACGCCCAGCACCGTGCCACCCTGCCCCGCGTGATGGGCAATGGCCTGGTCCAGCCCTTGCGCGCGCAGCCAGGCCAGGTCGGCAGCGGTGGCCTTGGAGCCCGGCAGCACCACCCAGTCGGTGGGCTTGAGGCCCGCCAGGTCGGCCGGGCTGCGCGCCCAGAGCAGGCGCACGCCGGGCACGTTCTTGAGTGGCTGGAACTCGTCGAGGTTGCTGATGCGCGGGTAGGCGA
Organism: Acidovorax sp. GW460-11-11-14-LB4; assembly: GCF_059423685.1. Lineage (NCBI taxonomy): Bacteria > Pseudomonadati > Pseudomonadota > Betaproteobacteria > Burkholderiales > Comamonadaceae > Acidovorax > Acidovorax sp. GW460-11-11-14-LB4. The sequence goes on from NZ_JBWKYJ010000018.1 coordinate 20,035, forward strand.
TGACGGCCACGGTGGTGTGCACCGCGCCCGCTGACAACGTGCGGTCATCAAACACGCCGTCCTCCTCGGGCAGGCCATGGCGCCATTGCATGGGGATGGTGGCCACGGTGGGCACACCCGTGAGGTCTTGCAGCATCTGCGGCGCAGGCGCCAGCAGGCTGGCATCGCCGCGAAACTTGTTGAGCACAAAGCCTTGGATCAGCGCGCGCTCGTCCTCGGGCAGCAGCGCCCAGGTGCCGTACAGGTGGGCGAACGCGCCGCCCCGGTCGATGTCGGTCACCAGCAGGCAGCGAGCATCGGCATGGCGGGCCACGCGCATGTTGACGATGTCGCTGGCGTGCAGGTTGATTTCGGCGGGCGAGCCTGCGCCCTCGACCACGACCACGTCGTTCTCGGCACGCAGTGCATCCAGCGCTGCGGCGATCTGCGGCCACACCTTTTCGCTGCGGCCGCGCCAGGGCATGGCGGTGAGCTCGGCGCTCACCTGCCCCATCAGCACGATCTGGCTGTGCGTGTCGGCCTCGGGCTTGAGCAGCAGCGGGTTCATGCGCACCTCAGGCTCGGCACGCGCAGCCAGGGCCTGGAAATACTGGGCGCTGCCGATTTCTCCCATCACACCCGCAGGGCCCGACACCACACGTGCGTTGTTGCTCATGTTCTGCGCCTTGAACGGCGCAACCTTCAGACCCTGGTTGCTATAGTAGCGGCACAGCGCCGTGGTGAGCCAGCTTTTGCCGGCGCCGCTGGTGGTGCCCAGCACCATCACGCAACGGGCCAATTGGGGAGCAGAGTTTTCAGTCAAGGCAATGGGCGGACCATGCGGTCCATGATGTGTTCAAGTGCTGCGGCCGCATCGGTGCAACGGCCCGTGTGCACGGGAGAGGTCTGGATGATGGCGCTGCGTTTGGCGGTGAGCCAGTGAAAGCGCTGGCGGTACGGCAGGCGGGCGATGGGGCCACAGCCTTCGTCGCCCGCACAGATGGCCACGATGGCGGCCAGGTGGCGGCGCACGGTGTCGATGTCGGCGTGCGGGTCCATGGCCAGCAGGCGCGCTTCATCGAGCGCGATGGCAGCCTGCAAAAAGCCGGTGCGCTGGCACGACAGGATCACGCCCGCGTTGATGAACTCTTCGCGCTCCACGCGCGGCACCACGCGCACGATGGCGTAGTCATACACCTCAGGCACGTGCATCGGCGGCCTCCTTCAGTGCATTCACCCAGGTGGCGCGCCCGGCCAGGCGGGCGCAGAAGTAGTCCACATAGGCCTGGCGGTGGGTAGGGGCAGCGGTCAGCAGGCCTTCTTCGTGGTCGGCACCGGCCAGCACCAAAAACTCGTCGGGCACCTCGGCCAGGATGCCCGCCACCACCTCGGGCGTGAGGCGCGCGGCCAGCTCGGCATCCACCTGCGCGAGCAGCGTGGCCCGGGCCAGCAGCACATGGTCGGCAATGGGCGCAAAGGGTTTGGCGGGCAGGGCCACCGTGCCGTTCCATGCGTGGTGGAAGGTCAGCGCCGCACCGTGGTCGATGAGCCAGGGCTGGCGGTGCCACATCAGCAGATTGGTGTTGCGCGCAGTGCGGTCCACATTGCCCACCAAGGCATCGAACCACACGAGGCGCGAGGCAAAATCATCCGACACCGTATCCACAGCCGGGTCGAAATTGAGCGCGCCCGACAGGTAATCCAGCCCCACGTTCAGGCCACCGCTGGCGCGCACCAGGTCCTGGATTTCGGGATCGGGCTCGGTCTGCGCCAGGGCGGGGTCGAGCTGGGCCAGCACGATCTCGGGCACGGGCAGGCCCAGCGCACGGGCGATGCCACCCGCAATGATCTCGGCCAGGAGTGCGCGCACGCCCTGCCCTGCGCCACGGAACTTGAGCACGTAGGTGCCCAGGTCGTCACCCTCGACGATGGCAGGCATGGAGCCACCTTCACGCAGCGGCGTGACGTAGCGATTGACGGTGATGGTTCTCACAATGTCTCCCTCGATCCGATGGAATGCGGGATGGTACGGCCCGCAGGGCCCAAGACGGCCAGCCATGCGGCCCGCAGCGCATCTTGTGCGGCGGGCGCCAGCACCCCCAGGCGCACGGTGCCGGGCAGGCCGAACGACGCCGCATCGCGCAGCTTGATGCCGCCGGCGCGCAGCGCAGCCAGATCGCTCTGCAACGTGTGGGTAGCGGGCTGCGCGCAGAAATAGTTGGCCAGGCTGCCTGCGTGCACAGCCCAGCCCAGATCGGTGCACAGCGTCTGCTGGCGCGCCTTCCAATCGCCCAGAGTGCGCAGGCTGTGCACCAGCCATTGCTGCACGGTGGCCCGGGTCCACGTCTGCAGCAGCGCCACGCCGTGGGCGCCCACGGGCCAGGAAGACGCCAGGGCCGTCAGCCCCAGCGCCTGCTCTTCACAGTCTGGCGGCGCAATCGCATAGGCGGCACGTACACCCGTCAGCCCCAGGGCCTTGTTGGGGGTCCAGAGCTGCCAGCAGGCCGAGGGCATGAGCGGCGACGGCGCGCCAGCCCATGCGCCCTCCGCGCCGAGCCGCAGGGGGACATACGCGCAGTCGAGCACACGCCAGGCAACGTCGGCATCGCTTTGTCGCCAACCGCGCAACGAGGGATCTTCCACACCCCGAGGGCTGGAGGGCTCGCACGCCCATTGCAGGCCCGCTGCGGCGCCGCCGCCCCGCAGCACCTCCAGCCCGCGCACCTGCGCGGCCTGGGCGTAGTCGCCATAGCTGTGTGGCGGCACGGCCACCTGCACCGCGCCCTGCTGTGCGGCCAGCGCGGTGATGCGGTGGATGAACTCGCTGGCACTCGCGGCCAGCACGATGCGCCCCGGCACCACGCCATGGAAGGCGCCGAGGGCCTCGCGCAGCGCCGTGTAGGCCGGGTCGGGGTAGCGCGTGGCGTCGGCCGCCTGCACGGCGTGCAGCGCCTCGGGGCATGGCCCGCAGGCGTTGCTGTTGGTCGAGAAATCAAACACCGGAACGCCCGCGGCGTCCGGGCCACCGTGCAACGGCGTGGGCGCAGAGAAACGACGCGGCGAGCTCATGCATGCGCCCAAGCAAACACCACCAGCACCAGCAACTGCAGGCCCGCCACCACGGGCACCATGGCCAGCACCACCTGCGTGCCCAGGCGTGCAGCGCGCCGCGTATCGAGCGGCCCCGCCCGGCGGCCCTTGCTGTGGAGTGTGTACACCCCAGGCTTGGCCAGGCGCACGTTCAACGCCAGTGCCATGGCCGCCATGGGCCAGCCGCTGTTGGGCGATGGCGTCTTGCGCGCCTGGCGGGTCAGTGCAGCGAACGGCAGTCCCCTGGCGACCATCGCCAGCAACAAGGCGGTGATGCGGGCCGGCACCCAAGACAGCACATCGTCCGCCCGCGCCGCCCACTTGCCCGCCCATTGCCAGTAGCGCCCGCTGCGCATGCCGGGGTAACCCCACATGGCATCGGCCGTGTTGGCCAGGCGGTACAGCGCAGCCCCTGGCAGGCCCAGCAGCGCAAACCAGAACAGCGGCGCCACCACGGAATCGTTGAGGTTCTCGGCCAGCGACTCGATGGCCGACTCGCGCACCTGCACGGCGGTGAGAGCGCTCACGTCCCGGCTCACCAAGCGAGCCAGCTGCGCGCGCCCGGCGGGCAGCGACTGGCCCAGCGCCACCTCCACTGCCAGCACCTCGTCGTGCAGCATGCGCCAGGCCAGCAGGGGCTTGAGCAGCAGCGCCAGCATGCCGAGGGCAAGCCAACCCATCAGCGTCAACGCCAGGTGCTGCAACCACCAGGAAACTATCAAAACAATAGCAGCCAAGGCAATCCACACTAGCGCCCCCAGCCAAAAACGCCGAAAGTCCTGTGCCACAGGCGTCAGCGGGGCCACCCGCTCGCCCCCCCAGTGCAAGGCCGTGCCCATCCACACCACCGGGTGCCAGCGGGCGGGCGGCTCCCCCAACCACCAGTCAATGACCAATACCAGCAACGGCACGCCCATCCACACCGCTGCCGCAGGCCAGCCCAGGCCAGGGAGCAGTAGCAAGGACCAGTGCTCGGACACAGTGGCTCAGTCTTCGATGCCGCGCTGCGCGGGAATGCCCGCCTTGAACGCGTGCTTGATCAACTGCATCTCGGTCACGGTGTCGGCCAGCTCAATGATCTCGGGCGGGCAGCGACGGCCGGTGAGGCACACGTGCACGTCCTTGGGCCGATCGCGCAGGGTCTGCAACACGCCGTCGAGCGGCAGCCAGCCGTAGATCAGCGGGTAGGTGATCTCGTCCAGCACCACCAGAAAATGCTCGCCCGACAGGATGGCGGCGCGCGCCTTTTCCCAGCCGTCGCGCGCGAGCTGGGCCGAGTGCTCCAGGTCCTTGCTCTTCCAGCTGAAGCCGTCGCCCAGGCCTTCGATGGGCAGGCCGATCTGCTCGAACATGCGGTGCTCGCCAAAGCGCGCGGTGGGCACCTTCATGAACTGGAAGATCTTCACGGCCTTGCCCCGACCATGGGCGCGCAGCGCCAGGCCAAAGGCGGCCGTGCTTTTGCCCTTGCCGTCGCCGGTGTTGACGATGACAAGGCCCCGGCGTTCGCCCTCGGGTTTTTCGTAGCGTTTTTCGGTGGGCGGGGTTTCGATCTGCATGGTGTCGATTCTTTCAGAGAGACCGGGCATCAAACGCCGGCCGGTTGCAACGGGGAAGACAGCGAGGACGGACGGCGCGCCTGCCACGCGGCACCCGCCATCGCCACCAAGGCCATGACCAGCAGGGCCACTATGCCGGCCATGCGCTCCACGGGGCTGGGCTCTTTGACGGCGTCGGGGGCTTTGCGCTCGGGCTGGCGCTCCAGCAATACGCCCATGGTAGGCACGGCGGGCGCGGAAGGTGGTGCTTCTGCCTGGGCGGGCGGCGCGGGCAGGTCAGCGGCGGGGGGCGCAGGCTGTGGCGCGGCCAGGGCTGGCGACTGCGGCGCGGCAATGGCCATGCCTGCAGGCGGGGTCAGCTCTACGGACTCACCACGCGCCGCTCGCTCCACCCAGCGGCGCACGCTGGGCAGCTCGGCCGCCAGCGGCGCGGCACGCGTCAGCTCCTGGTACATCTGCGCCAGTTGTTTTTGCGTGTCGGCATCGGCCTGCCAATAGCCCTGGCGCTGCGCCTGCACCAGGCGCTCCAGCGACTGGGCATAGGCCTGCGGATGCTCTTTGAGCCACTCGGGCAGGCCCAGCTGGTGCTTGTCGCGCACCAGCACGTCGTAGAAGCTCTGCCAATGGTCGCTGCGCACCGTGTCGGGCGCGACGGCCTGCCAGCCCCAGGCGAACTGCACGGCCTTGAGCACCTGCAGCGTGCCCGAATAGCCCTCGGCCTTCTGCGCCTGGAGCCAGCCCGGGTGCAGGTAGCGCGACTGCATCTCCAGCGCAATGGCGCGCTGCGCGGTCTCGGTGGTGGGCTCGCCTGCATCCTGCAGCTGGGCCACATGCAGCTCCAGCCCCTGCGCTCGCCCAGCCACGCGGGCGGCCGCCGACAGGCCGCCCAGGTACTGGAAAGGGTCGTCCGAGCTGACCATGGCATACAGGTGCGAGCTGCGCGACAGGATGGCGGCATCGGTGCGGCGCAGGTGGGCACCCAATGCCTGGGCCGCCACACCGCCCGGAACGCCCGTCACCGGCTCGCCCTCCAGATAAGGCTGGCTCATGCGTTCGAGGAACATCTGGCCCAGGCGCGCATCGTTGGTTTGCAGGCCGTCGCTTTGCACCGCGTCCGACAGGCCGGTGCCATAGTCGCCCACCGCATTGCCGAACGATCGCACGCGCGCCAGTTGCTCGGCCTGTGCGCGGGGCACGCCCTGCTTGCGCAGCTCCTGGCCGATCTGCGCAGTATTGCGAGCGATCACGTTGCCGGGCTCGGCCGTGGCGGCCTGGGCCACCGCACGGTCGAGCAGCGCCATCAGCGCGGGGAACTGGTCACGGTACGAGCCGGTGATGCTCATGAGCACATCGACGCGCGGGCGTTTGAGCTCTTCGGCGGCAATGGTCTCGACGCGCACCGGGCGGCCCGAGTCATCCCACACCGGGCGCATACCCAGCGCCACCAGCGCCTGGGCTTCCATGATGCCCTGATGGCGCAACGTTTCACCCGCCCACAGCGACAGCGCCATACGCTCTGGCGCCTGGCCGCCATGGCGCGCCTGGTAGTCCTTGAACCAGTCGTTGAACAGCGTCTGCGCCACGGCATAGGCCTGGCGCGTGGGCAGGCGGCTCGGGTCCAGCCCCGTGAGGTTGCGGCCTGTGGGCAGGCTGTCGGGGTTTCGGATGGGGTCGCCACCGTACGCAGCGGGCAGGTAGCGCCCTTCCAGCGCAGCCAGCAAGCCGGGCAGCTCGCCCTCCGTGGCCAGCAGGCGCTCCAGCTCTTGCGCGCGCTGTGCCAGTTGCAGCAGTGCGGGCGTGTCGATGGGTTGGCGCGCGGCGCGGTTGGGCACATGGTCTTCGGCGCGCACCACGTCGGATGCACCCGCTGCACCCGGCGTTGCAGCCTGCGCTGGCAGCACGGGGCGCAGGTCCAGCACGCTGGCGGCCTGCGCATCGGTCAGCGCCACTTCCAGCCAGCGCGCGGGGCGTGCGGCCAGCACCGCGTCGTGCTTGATGAGGAAGGCTTCGTCGATGTCCTCGCCCAGCGCCTCGATCAGTGGCTTGCGCAGCGCCTGCAGGATGGTCTCGCGCCGCTGCTCGGGCGCGGGCACGCGGCCGAACACGGCCAGGCCCTTGGGCTGCGAGCTTTGCGCGAGCTGGTCCAGGTAGGGGTGCAGGATTTCAAGAAAACGGTGGAAGTCGGCCGCGATGCGGTCGGCGCTCCAGCCCAGGTCGCGGTGCAACTTGTGCTCCACAAACTGCGCCACCAGCTGCTTTTCGAGCGCGCGGCGCGTGGGGCCTTCGTCCACGGTTTCCCATTCGTGCATCACCTCGTGCATGTGGGCCATGCGCGCCTCGAAACCTGCCGGGGCGAACACGGGCGTGCGGTGGCTCACCAGCACGGCGCGGCCCCGGCGCTTGGCCGTGAGGGCCTCGCCCAGGTTGTCCACGATGTAGGGATAGACCACGGGCAGGTCACCGAGCGGCAGCAGCGCGTCATCGTGCACATCCAGCGCACGCGCCTTGCCACCGGCCCATTCCTGCGTGCCGTGGGTGCCAAAGTGGATCAGCGCATCGGCCTCCAGCTGCGCCCACAGGTACACCGCCAGGTAATGGTGCGACAGCGGCGACTTGCTCTTGTGCATGAACGGGTTCTGGCCCAGGCGCAGTGTTTCTTCGCGCGGGGGTTGGGGCAATACCGAGAGTTTGCCCACCTGCAGGCGCGGGATGGCGAACACCTTTTCGCCCTGCCACTCGACCACGTAGCGGCTCTTTTCGGGCGCGCCCCAGTGCACGTTCATGCGCTCGCGCACGGCCTTCGGCAGCGTGGCCAAGTGCTGCTCATAACGCGCCAGCGGCAGCGCTGCGGCCTGTCCGTTTTGCAGCAGCGCGCGCACATCGGCGCCGGGGTAGTAGGCGGCCAGCAGCGGCTTGAGCCCATCGATCCAGCCCTGCTCGGGCACCTGCTGCGTGCGGTAGCCCGCCTGGGCCAGGCCGCCCGACACCTGCTCCAGGCTGCGCGGCACGTTGAGGAACGAGGCGCCGAAGTTGGTGCCGCCCGGCGGGTAGTTGTAGACCATGGCCACCAGGCGCTTGTCGGCAGCGGGTTTAGTCTGCAGTGCGATCAGCCGCCGCGCCTTCGCGGCCACAGCCTGGGCTTGGCGCTCGATGAGGCGAAAGTCTCGCCCCTCGGCGCCGTGGGCGGCGACCAGGACCGGGTCGATGGCACCCGCCGCCTCGGGCTGCGCCAGGTAAAACGGCACATCGGACAGCGACAGGCCCGTGTCGCTGGCCTCCCACGCTGCGGCATCGCCCGCGCGGTAAGGCTGCGTGCCCAGCAGGGGCACGCCCCAGCGGGCCAGCAAGGGCTGCAGCGCGGCGGCCTGAGGCACGAGCTGGTGCAGCACCAGGGCAGAAGCATGCAGGCGGCCCGGGCCGGTGCCAGAGCCTCCTTCAGCGGGCAGCTCCAGCACCTCGGCCAGGTTCTGCGCCGTGACCTGCTGACCAAAGGCCGCATAAGCGAACAGACCCTGCTGGCGGAAGGTGCGCAACCAGGCATCGAGCCACTCCGTGCTGCCGTCGATGAAGTGGTGGCGGTGCACCAACACGGCCACGGCGGGCAGGCCGCGCAGCGCGGGCTGGCCCTGGCGCCAGGCCTCCAGCGCGGCGGCATGGGGCAGCAGGCGGGGAGCATCGGGGTGGTAGATGCCCCGGGGGGGCAGGATGTCGGGCGCGGGCAAGACGGGCATGGCAGCACCCGCCACGGTGGCACGCGCCAGGGCGATGGCGCTCTTCAGGTTGCGCGGGCCGCCGGCCTGCAGGTAGGCCACCATGTGGCCGGACGCATCGAGCGCGGTCAGGTCGGCGGCGGGGGTGCCCGCAGGCACCCAGACCACGCGGCCAGGGGTGCGCACCGCACGCGCATCGAGCTGCGCCCCCGCCATGCGGCGCAAGCGTGCCTCCACGCTGGCATGGGGCGCATCCACCCACACCAGCGCAGCGCCCGCCAGCGCGCGCTCCAGCTTCTGGGCCTGTGCCGCGTCCAGCACCGCTGGGCCACCCAACGGGTAGTCGATATGCACAAAGCCCAGACCCGCCTCGCCAGCCAGGCGCTGCACCATGGCCGTGCGCGGGGCGGTGGTGATGTCGGAGGTGAGCCAGAGCAACACGGGCGCAGACTGCGCGGCCTGCACCAGCGGCGCAGCCAGCAGCAGGCACCACAGTGCCATGCGCAGAATCAGCGCCTTCATGGCTTGGCGGGTGCCGGCGTGGCGGCGCCACCCGCGCCACCGGCCGAAGCGCTGGCAGGAGCAGCGCCCGTTTCAGGGATGTAGACGATATTGCCGTCTTCCAGCTTGTAGGCCACGCCCGCACGCACGCCCTGCCCTTGCGCTGCGCTGCCAGCGCCCTTGAAGCGCACTTCCTTGCCCTGCTCGCGCACGACCACTTCCATGTCGGGCTGGCCCGCGTTGCGGATGATGGTGACGCTCTCATGAGCGCTGGTCTGGGTCTGCACGGCCACGGCCGTCAGCAGCGCCACCACCAGCACCAGGAACACATCCACCAGGTTCACGGCCGACAGCATCGGGTCGTCGTCGTCCTCGGCCAGCACATTCAGGTGCTTCAAGCTCATTGCGCCACCCCGCGCTCCTTGCGCACCACCAGCAGCTCGGCCAGCAGCCAGCGGCGGCGCACCGAGTACACCACCAGGCCCACCGACGCGGCGGCCAGCGCCAGCACCACACCCGCAAAGGCGCCGCTGAAAACGGCCAGCGCCTGCTGGCCGTTGCCCGCCGCCACGCTCTGCAGCGCGGGGCCCAGCGGGATCATCGTGGCGATCAGCCCCAGCATGGGCGACAGGCGGCTGAGCAGGCGCACGGGCTCCACCTGGCGCACCAGTTGCAGCTCCAGCTCTTCCATCGACAAACCCGGCGCCACGCGCAGCGAGCGGTATTGCGGCTGGCGCCAGCGCTGCCACGCCTCCATGAGCGTGGCGCCGCCCGACCACAGCGCGTAGACAAACGCCAGCCCCACCAGCACCAGCACCGGCCACAGCAACGACTGCGCGACCTGCGAAAAACCCGATTCGATGTTCATGCTTCCACTCCCTCAATCCATGTGTTGTTTCATTGGCTGTGCTTGCGCTGCATCGATGGCAGCGCCATCCACATGCCATCCAGATGCCGCACGTGGATGCGGTGGTCAAACACGCTCTCCAGCGCCGCGTGCGTGGCGGGTGCATCGCAGGCGCCCTGGTGCAGCACGCGGCCTTGTGCCATCACCACCATGTCGTCGGACTGCAGTGCCAGCGACACCTCGTGCAGCACGCTGACCACCGTGCCCCCCGCATCGACCAGTGCACGCATGGTGTGCAGCCAGTCGGTCTGGTGCGGCGGGTCGAGGTTGGCCAGGGGCTCGTCCATCAGCAGCACCTGCGCCTGCACCGCCAGAGCGCGGGCCAGCAGCACGCGCTGGCGTTCGCCGCCCGACAGCTGCGACAGCGGGCGGTGGCGCCAGTCCCAGGCCTGCGTGGTGCGCAGCGCCTGCTCCACCGCTGCGTGGTCGGCCGCACCCGGCGGTGCCAGCCAGGCCTGGTGCGGCAGCCGGCCGAGCATGGCCACGTCATAACTGGTCAGGTCGTCGGCCGAGCCTTCGTTCTGCCCCAGCCAGGCGAGCTGGCGGGCGCGTTCGCGCGCAGGAATCTGCACCAGCGGGCGGCCGAGCAACAACACGTCGCCCTGCACCGCCACACGCGGCAGCAGGCCCGCCAGCACCTTTAGCAGGGTGGACTTGCCCGCGCCGTTGGGGCCGACAATGCTGGTCCAGCGCCCGGCGGGCAATTGCAGGTCAATGCCCTGCAATATCGAGCGATTCCCGATGCTTGCGCTTATTACATTTGCACTGATAGCTATTGATTTCATAGTGCGCCCCCCTGCGAGGTGCGCCGGTGCATGAGCCACAGCAGATAGGTGCCGCCCAGGGCCGCCGTGAGGACGCCCACGGGCAGCTCCTGCGGCGCCAGCAGCCAGCGCGCCAGGATGTCGGCCGCCATGAGCAGCACCGCGCCCATCAGGCTGGAGAGCACGATATGCCGTTCGTGTGTCACGCGTACGATGGAACGCACCAGGTGCGGGGCCGCCAGCCCCACAAAGGCGATGAGCCCCGTCTGCGCCACCGCCGTGCCCGTGGCCAGCGCCATGGCAGCCACCAGCCCCACACGCATGGGCATGAGTGGCAGGCCCAGGCTGGCGGCCGTGGCCTCGCCCAGCGTGAGGCCGTCCAGCGCACGTGCCAGCATCCAGGCAACCACCGAGCACAGCGCCCAGGCCACGGCCATGAGCAAGCAGGCCGCCCAGCCCACAAAAGCCGTGCTGCCCAGCGTAAAGGCCTGCATGGCCTGCAGGATGTCGGGCGAGGCCAGTTCCACCAGGTCACGCAGCGCACCCAGCACCACGCCCACAATCACCCCCGCCAGCAACAAGCGCAGCGTGTGCTGCACGCCCTTGGCGAGCAGCAGCGTGAGCACCACCGCCCCCGCCGCGCCCAAAAATGCCATGCCCGTGATGCCGATGCGGGCCATCCACTGCGCCGCCACCGGCGACACCCCGAAGAGCGCCATGGCGACAGCCCCGCCCAGCGCTGCGCCCGAGGCGCTGCCCAGCAGGTACGGGTCGGCCAGTGGATTGCGAAACAACCCTTGCGCCACCGCGCCCGACAGGCCCAGCAGCGCCCCCGCCAGCCACGCACCCGCCGTGCGCGGCAGGCGGATGTCCCACACGATCTGCCATGCCACAGGGTCACCGTGCATGCGCAGCACGCTGTCAAAGCCCGTGCTGCCCACGCTGGCGCCACACACCGCCAGCAACGCGCTGGCGAGCAACAGCCAGGCGGCACACCATGCGGCGCGGCGGCTGGCGGAACCCGTGGGCAAGTCGATCGCAATGCTGGTCATGACGCTTTGTCCACCAGACACCGCGCCATGATGCGGGCCGCCTCGGCCATGCGCGGCCCAGGGCGCACCACCACATCGGAATCGCCGGGGCCAAACACGCACAGCCGGTTCTCGCGGATGGCACGCATGGAAGCCCAGCCGGGGTACGGCACCATGGCCTGCATGCTGCGGTTGCCGATCATGATGATGTCGGGGTTGGCGCGCACCACGAACTCGGGGTTCAGGCGCGGAAACGGCCCGAGCGATGCTGGCACCACGTTGCGCACGCCCAGCCGGGTGAGTGATTCGCCAATGAACGACGCCTCGCCCGCTGCATAGGGCCCACGGCTCACCTCGAAGTACACACGCACATTTTTGGCCTTGGGCGGCAGGGACTGTGCAGCCGCCAGCACGCCCGCGTCGATCACACGCCAGAGGCGGTCGGAGCCTTGCGCGCGGGGCACGCCCAGCAGGTCGCTGACAGTGCCCAGCACGCGGCGCACGTCGGCATGCGTCTTGGGCTCCAGCTGCACCACGGTGAGGCCCAGCGCCTCCAGCCGATCACTGGCGCGCGAGCTGACGGACATCAGCACCACATCGGGCTTGAGTGCCACGACGGCCTCGATGCTCGGGTCCAGCCCGCCCCCCACCTTGGGCAGCTTGGCAATCACGGCCTCCGGCCAGTTGGAGTAGCGGTCCACACCCACCAACCGGTGGCATTGCTCCAGTTCGCACACGCTTTCGGTCAGCGAGGGCAACAGGCTGACGATGCGCTGGGGGGGCCGGGGCAGCGAGACCTCGCGGCCCCGGTCGTCCCGGATGTGCACCGGCTGCGCACGGGCGAGGCCGGCCATCAGCAGGCCCAACAGCACCAGGATGGCGATGACCCACAGGATGCGGCGCACGGGGGTTGGTTTCATCAGCAGGGCTCCTTCAAAGTGAGAGGCAGACCGGCTGCCATCAACGTGACCCGTGGACACACCTGCGCCACCTGCTGGTTGAGCATGCCCAGCGCATCGACAAAGGCGCGCACCTCGCGCCCCATCGGGATGACCCCCAGGCCAATTTCGTTGCCCACGAGAACAACGGGCCCGGGGGACTGCCGAATTGCTTCCAAAAACATAGCGGCCTGGGCATTCCACTCTATCGCTTGCGCCTGTTTTTGCTCCAAATCCATGGTTTCGAACCCCAGGGGCATGGTCCAGTGGGTGAGCCACAGCGTGAGGCAGTCCACCACCACCAGGGTTTGCGGCGCGCTGTGCCGCACAACGGCAGCGGCCACATCGCGCGGCTCTTCCACCGTCTGCAGGCCGGGCACGCGCTCGGCACGGTCGCGCTGGTGGCGGGCAATGCGCTCACGCATTTCGTCGTCCCAGGCCTGGCCCGTGGCGATCAGCACGGCGCGGTGGTCGCTGGATTGCGCCAGCCAGTCGCGCGCCAGCAGCTCGGCGCGGCGGGACTTGCCGCTTTTCTGGCCGCCCAGAATCAGTTCGGTGGTGATGGTCATACCGATGCGCCCCCCAGCAGGTGGGCCACGGCTTCGGGGCTGGACGGAAACCATGCGTGGAAATAGCTCGCGTGGATGCTGCCCTGCTGGTACAGCGCCTCGCCCGCATCCCGCGCAACCACCTCGTTCGGGCGCGCCGTGCGGGCCACCACGGGGGCGCTGCTGTCGCTGGTCGAATAGTGGAAGGTGTGGCCGCGCAACGTGTGTCCTGCCACGGTCAGTTGCTGCGGCCCCAGCGCTGCCAGGCGCTTTTGCATGGTCACGCGGCCCGGCAACAGGCCCCACAGCGGAGCCGCGCTGCCATCGGCCAGCGTGATGGAATCGAACAGCGCCATCATGCCGCCGCACTCGGCCCACAGGGGTTTGCCTGCGGCCACATGGGCACGCAGGCTGGCCAACATGCCGGTGTTGGCCGCGATCTGCGCGGTGTGCAGCTCGGGGTAACCGCCGGGCAGCCACACGGCATCGCAGTCCGGCAACGCCGTGTCTTGCAGGGGCGAGAAGAACGCCACGCGGGCGCCCATCTGTTCCAGGCATTGCACATTGGCGGCGTAGGTAAAACAGAACGCCGCGTCACGCCCCACGGCCACGGTGCGGCCCGCGAGCAGCGCTGGCGCAGCAATCTTCGAGGCGGGCGCCGGAAAGTCCACGGCCCAGCGCTGCATGTCCTCCAGCGTCATCTGGCCCAGGGGGGTAGCGGCCAGGGCATCGGCCGCTGCGTCCAGCCGCTGTTGGCTGTCGTGCAGCTCGTGCGCGGCCACCAGGCCCAGATGGCGCTCGGGCAGCAGCGCGGCGCCAGCCTTGCCCGCAGCAGAGGCAGCACCAGGCTGCACCCGCATCAGCGCCCCCATCCAGTCATCCACATCGTGCAAGCCATCACGCAACATGTCGGCATGGCGGGCACTGCCGACGCGGTTGGCCAGCACACCGGCCCAGGGCAGGCCCGGACGGTAGTGGCGCAGGCCATAGGCCAGCGCGCCAAACGTGCCCGCCATGGCGGAGGCATCGACCACCGCCAGCACCGGCACCGCAAAGTACCGGGCCAGGTCGGCTGCGCTGGGGTTGCCGTCAAACAGACCCATCACGCCTTCGATCAGGATCAGGTCCGACTCGCGCGCAGCGTCGTGTAGACGCTGCGCGCAGTCGGCCTCACCGTTCATCCACAAATCGAGCTGGTGCACCGGCGCACCACTGGCCAGCTGGTGCCAGTGCGGGTCCAGGAAATCCGGCCCGCACTTGAACACCCGCACCCGCCGGCCCTGGCGCGCATGCAGGCGCGCCAGGGCGGCAGTGACGGTGGTCTTGCCCTGCCCGGAAGCCGGGGCTGCAATCAGCAGCGCGGGACAGCGTGTCACACCCCACCCCCAGTGCGGTACTCACCCAGCGGCCGACGAAACTGGCGCGCCCCAAGCCAGTGCCACCGTGGAACTGGCTCCGCCAGGCCACGGGTGGCGTCCCCCCTCCGGGGGGAAGGCGCGCAGCGACTCAGGGGGGGCTTCATTGAGGCGCCCACTTCACACCGACGTACACCGTGCGGCCTGCGGTGGCGTAGGTGCGGGCCAGCTGGTAGTCCTTGTCGGCCAGGTTGTCGATGCGCGCCAGCAGCGTGTAGTCGCGTGCAAGGCGGGTGCTGGCATACAGGTTGACCAGCGCATAGCCGCCGAGCACATTGGTATTGGCCACGGTGTCGAAGCGGCGGCCCGACGCCTGCACTTCGGCGCCCACGGTCCAGCCCGCCAGACGGGTGTCGGCGCCGAAGGTGGCGTGCTGCTTGGCGCGGCGCGCCAGCTGCTTGCCGGTGTCCAGATCACGCGGGCGTTGCAGGTCAATGGAGCCATGCAATTGCACGTCGCCCACGCGGTGCGAGCCCGCAAACGTCACGCCCTTATATTCGGCGCGGGCCGTGTTGGCGTAGCAGCCAAAGTCCGACAGGCACGTGCCTGGGCCAGAGAACGAAATCAGGTTGCTGACGCGGTTGCGGAACAGCGTGGCAGAGAAGGTGCTGTTGCCCTGGGCGTAGCGCAGCGCCACTTCGGCATTGCGGCTGCTTTCGGGGCGCAGCGTGGCCACGCCATATTCGCTGAAGCGGTGATACAGCGTGGGCGCACGGAAGGCCGTGCCCACCGACGCCGTGGCGCGCCACTGCGGGGTGATGGCGTAGCCGTAGGCCACGCTGCCAGTGCTCTTGCCACCGAACTCGCTGTCCGAGTCGTGGCGCAGATTGAGCTGTACGGTGTGGCCTGCAGCGTTGTAGCCGTAGCCCAGCGCCAGCGCGTCTTG
The DNA here is from genome assembly GCF_059423685.1 of Acidovorax sp. GW460-11-11-14-LB4. NCBI lineage: Bacteria > Pseudomonadati > Pseudomonadota > Betaproteobacteria > Burkholderiales > Comamonadaceae > Acidovorax > Acidovorax sp. GW460-11-11-14-LB4. Next base: position 35,360 of record NZ_JBWKYJ010000018.1, read on the forward strand.
CGAGCGTTTGGCGTCGATGGGCTTGTTCTCCAGCCGATCTTCGCGGCGCTCCAGGGCCGCCGTGACCAGGTGCGCGCCCTGGCGCCATTCGTTCTGGAAGTAGTAGCCGCGCAGGCGCGTGTCGCTCAGGTACGGCGAGGGGCGGGTTTCGTATTCGTCGCGCGAGTCGGTGATGGAAAAGCGCGTCTTGTAGGCACTGCTCCACTGCGCGATCCAGTTGAGGCCCAACGCGTGCATGGTGTGCAGGTTGCGGTCGTCCTTGCCCAGGCCGCTGTCGTAGCCGCTGTTGGTGTCGTTCAGCATGAGGGTGCCTTCGAGGCGATGCACTGCGTTCACCTGCAGGCCTACCCGCGCGTGGCCCGCCGTGCTGCGGTAGCCGTCACGGTCGGGGTTCTGTCCAGCGATGGGGCGCGCGTTGAAGCCCTTGCTGTCATCACGCGCCAGTCCCAGGGCGTAGTCCAGCGTGCCGCTGGCACCACTGATCCCAGCCTCGAGCTTGGTGGTGTTGTGGCTGCCGACGCCCACGCCCACGTAAGGCGCCGTGCCGTTTTCACCGCGCTTGGTAAAGATCTGCACCACGCCGCCCAGGGCGTCCGAGCCATAGACAGCACCCGCTGGACCGCGCAGCACTTCAATGCGGTCGATGAGGCCCAGCGGAATGCTCTCCCAGGGCGCGCCACCGGTGGATTGCGAGTCGATGCGCACCCCATCGATGTACACCGCAGTAAAGCGCGACTCCGCGCCACGCAGAAACACGCCAGTGGTGGTGCCAGGGCCACCGTTGCGCGAGAACTCCACACCGGGGAGACGGGCCAGCAAGTCGGCCAGACCGGTGGCGCCACTGCTTTCGATGGTTTCGCGGTCCACGATGGAGATGTCGGCCACCAGATCAGCCAGCGGCTGCGGGGTGCGCGTGGCTGCCACCACCGTTTCAGACAACGACGGTGCGCGCAGGTTTTGCGCCAGCAGCTCGCCGGTGGCCGGGGCGGTCTGTGCGAAAGCGCCGCAGGCGCTGCCAGCCAACAGCGACAGCAGGGCCAGGCGTGGGGCGGGCAGGCGCAACGACGCCACAGGGCGCGCACGAAGGGTACGGATTTTCATGGGGATCAAGGTCAACAAACAACCCGGGCCGGCCTCCCGCCAGCATGTGGGTGATACAGCCGCGCAGCGCCAAAAAAGGGCGCACGCAGCCACCGTGTTGGCCGGTATCCGGGCTGGCGGAACACCCCCCCAATGCCTTCCCAGGCGCTTGTTCAAGGCGCCCAGTGGCTTATGGATGGAGAGAGAATCGGGTGATTCGTCCGCTGACCGTTGCGGGGGCAGCGCAGGCTGGGCGGGTACCGGTGGTACGGCGCCTCCCTGCTTCCCGTTGAACTGCGGCATGTGAACCACACCGCGAGCACCAACGTCGGGATTTTACGACCGTTTACAAGCTGCTCCCAGCGCGCCAGATCAAGCGGGCAACTCCGCATGGCACCCACGCGGCCGACAATGCACTTGTATCTGTTGCGCATTGCACACCACTGCAGCTTGGGGCCAGGGACCGCTCGGTGTCACACCGCCTACAATCCAAGGCTGTATGGCAATACCGTCCCCCACCGACCAGATCGCCGAGCGCGTGGAGCGCCTGCTGCTGCGACATGCGGAGTTGCAGCGCACCAATGCCCTGCTGGCTGATCAAGTTGCGGCACTGACGCAAGAGCGCGACTCGCTCAAATCCCGCTTGAGCGCAGCACGCGCCCGGGTGGATGCGCTGCTCGAACGCCTGCCCGCCGCCGCGCCGCTCACGAAAGAAGCCGAATGAAGCAAATCGAGGTGCAGATCCTGCAGCAAAGCTATCTGCTGACCTGCCCCGAGGGCCACGAAAGCCGCCTGCTGGACGCCGTGGAGCGCGTGGACACCGCGATGACGCGCATCCGCGATGCGGGCAAGGTCCGGGCGCGGGAACGTATCGCCGTACTGGCCGCGCTGAACCTGGCCTTCGAGATCGCCGACCGCGAAGCCGCAGACCTTGCGGCTGCAGCACAGCCCGTGGCAAGTCCATCTGCCAGTGCCAGCGCTCCCGTGGTGGGGCACCAGGAAAGCCTGCTGCCGGATACCGACCAGCAGCGCCTGCAAAGCTTGGTACAGCGTCTGGACGACGCTCTGGGCGACGACGGACGCCTTCTCTAGTCCTTGGTGTGCTGAGGCACACCGCTCCTCCTGCCCGTCCGTCACAGCCGCTTGCGGGCTTTACATCACCCCGAGCGCGCAGCGCCCGCTGGCAGCACCTACAATTGGCGTGTCTGCGAAGCTGTCGGGCTTTATATTTCCTTGAACCAATGCTCATTGAGCTCGGGCTTGGTACATCGTCCGGTGAGCGTGATCATCTCGCGTCAGATGAACCCAACGCCAGGCTGCCCTCGCCCACCTGAACCCCCGGTTCAGGATGAGAGTTCGGTGGTATTCGCAGACACCCTCTTCCCCATGCCCTGTCATTGCAAGCACCTGCTGCTGCGTCTGTGACAGGGCATTTTCGCGGCTCTCCGCGTGCTCTGTTGTCCTTTGTTGCCTGATATCCCGCCATGCTCGATCCCTTGCTGATTGTTGAACTCGGTGTGCTCGGCCTGGCCACAGGCTTTCTGGCGGGACTCTTGGGCATTGGAGGGGGCATGCTGCTGGTGCCGTTCCTGACCTACATCCTGGGCGCTCGTCAGGTGGCGCCTGACTTGGCGGTGAAGATGGCGATTGCCACCTCCATGGCCACCATCATGTTCACCTCCATCTCCAGCGTGTGTGCCCATCACCGGCGCGGCGCCGTGCGGTGGGACATCGTCCAGCGCCTCGCGCCCGGCATTGTGCTGGGTGGTTTCGTCGCCAGCCTGGGTGTGTTTGCACTGCTCAAGGGCTCGTTTTTGGCGATCTTCTTCGCGCTGTTTGTGAGCTTTTCTGCCACGCAGATGTTTCTGGACAAGAAGCCTGCGCCCACGCGCCAGATGCCGGGTGGCGCAGGCCAGGTGGCGGCAGGCGGCGTGATCGGCTTTCTGTCGGGTCTGGTCGGCGCGGGTGGCGGCTTTGTCAGCGTGCCCTTCATGACCTGGTGCAATGTGCCCATCCACAACGCGGTGGCCACCAGCGCCGCTCTGGGTTTTCCCATCGCGCTGGCCAACGTGATCGGCTACGCCATTGGCGGACAGAACGTGAGCGGCTTGCCACCGGCATCGCTGGGCTATATCTGGCTGCCGGCACTGGGGGTGATTGCCAGCTGCAGCGTGCTGACGGCCCCGCTGGGAGCCAAGGCGGCGCACAATCTTCCCGTCAAGCAGCTCAAGCGCGTGTTTGCCTCGTTGCTGTTTGGCCTGGCGGCCTACATGCTTTGGAAGGGCGTTTCGGCCGTATAAGGCCGATACAGAGGCGGACTCTCGGCCGTCTGCCGAGCCGCAGCCTCCGGTCGCTGAGCGCTGGAGCTTCAGGTGCTCAGCGGTCGGTGACGCCCCTGGGCCTTCAGCGGCAGGGGTTGGCTCAGCATGGCGCGGAACTGGTCTGCCGGCAGCCCCGGCGCACACAAAAAGCCCTGGTAGTGCTCGCACTGCATTTGCTGCAGCACCGCCTGCTGGGTTTCAGTCTCCACCCCTTCGGCCACCACTTCGATGTGCATGGCGCGACCCATGCTGATGATGGCGCTGACAATCGCACGGTCGCCATCGTCGTCGGGCAGGCCGCGCACAAAGGACTGGTCGATCTTCAGCTTGTGAATGGGTAGTTTCTTGAGATAGGCCAGGCTCGAATAGCCGGTGCCGAAATCGTCGATCGCCAGGCCAATGCCCAGGTCGGCCAGCACGCGCAGGCGCTGCTCCATCTCCTGTGCGTCCTGCAGCAGGATGGTTTCTGTCAGTTCCAGCTCCAGCAACGTCGGTGGCAGCTGATGCACCGCCAGCAGGCGCGTGATGCGATCCACAAAATCGGGCTGGCGAAACTCCAGCGCAGACACGTTCACGGAAATCATGATGGGCGTACCGCTGTGCATCCACAGGGCGGCCTCGCGCACCGCTTGCTCCATCACCCAGGCGCCCAGCGTCACGATGTAACCTGATTCTTCGGCCAAGGGAATGAACACTGCGGGCGACACGGCGCCGAACTCTGCATCCGTCCAGCGCAAAAGCGCCTCGGCGCCGGTGATGCGCCCAGTCGCCATATTGACCTGAGGCTGGTAGTGCACGGCCATGCGCTGCAGACCCAGCGCCTGGCGCATCGCATGTTCCATCTGCATGCGCGCAAGCAGGTTGGCGTTCATCTGCGGCTGGTAGAAGCCATAACTGCCGCGCCCACGCTCCTTGACGCGGTACATCGCGGTGTCGGACTGCTTGATGAGGTCGTCCAGCGTAGCGCCATCTTGCGGGTACAGCGCAATACCGATGCTGCACTGGATCGAAAAGCCCATGCTGTCGAGCATGAAGGGCTTGAGCATGTCGTCCAGAATCCGGCGCGCCACGCTCTCCGCAACGGATGCGTCGCCACCGTGCAGGTAGATGACAAATTCATCCCCCCCCAGGCGGCACAGCATGTCGGTTTGCCGCAAACAGGTCTGCAGACGCTCGGCCACCAATTGCAGCACCCGGTCCCCAAAGGGGTGCCCCAGAGAGTCATTGATGATCTTGAATCGGTCCATGTCCAAAAACAGGATCGCAAAGCCGGTGTCGCTCTGGCGTGCTCCCTGGATGGCGGTATCCACCCGCTGAGACAGCAGCAGGCGGTTGGGCAGACCGGTAAGGGCATCGCTGTAGGCCAGCTCTTCGATTCGCTTTTGTGCGGCGTGCTGCAGTGTGAGGTCGCGCATGAAGCCAATGCTTTGCACCAGCCGCCCTTCATCATCCCGCAGGGCCACCCAGGACAACTGGACAGCACAATACGCGCCGTTGTCACGGGGCAGCCACAACTCGCCTTCCCAGAAGCCATCCTGCGCCCAGCCCTGCAGGACCTGCTCCATGAACGAGGCATCCGAGCCACCGCCAAAGAGCGAGGCCGCCACACAGCCTTCAAAACCCTTGGCCGTGGGCCCCACGAGCCGCTCACACCCCGGGTTCATGCGCATGATGCGGTGCTGGCTGTCTGCGATGAAGATCGCATCCAGACTGGACTCGAACACGCGCGCGGCCAGGCGAAGGCTGGCCTGGATCTCCGTCTGGCGGGTAATGTCCCGGAACGAATACACCCGGCCCACCGCACGGCCCTGGCTGAACTGCGGCACCGTGCGCATCTCCAGCACCACACCATTGCGCAACTCGACGATGTCGGTGCTCTCTTGCGTCGGCTCGCGGTCGATGGCTGCCAAGCGTTCGGCATACAAACGGGCGTCTGCGACCTGGTCCGCCATGAAGGCGTATACCGCAGCATCGTCACGCTCTACCAGCAGCTGGCGCGGCAGGTTCCACAGCTGCGCCAGGCGCTGGTTGAATGCCCGCACACCGCGGTCCAGTCCACACACCAGCATGCCGTCGGCAGCGGAATCCAGCGTGGCACGCAGCTCAGAAAGCAATGTCTCCAACTCGCGCTCGGTGGTCTCCTGGCGGCTGCGGTCCAGCATGGTCAGCAGCAGGACACTGGTGCCACTCGCCCCCCAGGGCACTCGCCGGACGCAACGCTGCACCGGTACCAGACTGCCATCGGCACGCAGCAAACTGGTGTGGGCAGGAACGCCTTGGGCAATCACATCGGCCGGCTCGGACCAGAACGCCAGCTCCTGGGGCGTGCTGGCCAGATCCAGCACAGACCGCCCCCGCATGTCGGCGGCAGACAGCCCTGTCAGACGCTCGGCGCCTGCGTTGGCTTGCAGAATGTGCTGGTTTGTCTCATCCAACAGCCACACGGCCTCCTGCAGGCCATCCAGCCATCCGAGCGATTGCAAGTCGTTCACGCCGAGGCCTCGTCAGGGCCGGGACTGACCGCTCGCTCAAAAAAGTAACAGATCCGCTGTCGAGGCGACAGGTAGTCCAGCGCGTCACGCGGGAGCTGCGCGGGCTTGAGGCTGCGCCGTATGCCCAGTTCAGGTACGGTTTCCAGATCCAGTATCGGCGCTTCATCCTTCGGTACGCGCGGGTCGTGCACGATGACCTTGGGCCGCAGGGGCCGCGACGAATTGACCGATGCCACGATGGCATACCGGTCGTTGACCAACTGCACGATGGAGCCGGGCGGGTACACCCCCATCATGCGAATGAAAGCTCCCAGGACCACCGAATCAAACCGCGCCTTGAGCTGGGCAAAGATGACGGATAGCGCCTCATGCGGGGTCAGCGCCGTCACACCCATGGCCGGGTTGCACATCCGGTCATATTGATTGACCAGGGCCAGGACCTGGCTCATGCGCCCCAGGTCAGGCCCCTTCAAGCGCTGGGGAAACCCGCTGCCGTCACACATCTCGTGGTGCCGGGCCACTGCAGTCAGCACCGCATCGGCAAACCCCATGCGTTTGGCCAAGGCAACGGATTCCGCCACGTGGGTCTCGTAGCGCGTGCGCTCCATGGGGATCATGGACGGGGTGGGCTGGCGCAGATTGGGCGGAAGCTTGAGCTTGCCAATGTCGTGGATCAATGCTGCCACACCCAGATCGTGCAGCTCCTCGCTTTTCATGCCCAGGGACCGACCCAGCAGCAGCGAAATCACCATCACATTGATGGGATGCAATCCGTTGCGCTCGCCCACGCCCTCGGACAGCAGCCGGATGACGGAGTCGCCGTTTTCCAGCAGTTCGGTCACGCATCCAGAGACCAGCGCCTCCCCCTTGGCCCTGGCCTGGTCCGGGTGCTCTGACACCGTGCGCTCCATGGACTGGTACTGCCGCGTGGCTTCCGAGAAACGCTGGTTGCAGGCGGCCAAGGCCCGGTTTTGCGCTTCCAGCAGCTCACGGCGACGCTGTGCCTCGGGGTCCACGACAGTGGTCGTGCCAGGCCCGGGCGCATCCAGGCCGTTGGGCGGCGGCACTGTCATTTCAGGCACGCTCCAGGCGGCCGGCACCAGCTCCTGGAGTTCAGGATCGCTCTTCTTGGGGACGTAACGCACCTCGGTCAGTCCCAGCTCCCGCAAGGTGGTGATCTGCTCCGACGACGCCACCCGGAAACTGCTGGTCGGGAACGGATGATGCATCCAGCCCACGTCGAGCTGGATGTACATGCCGACACGCAGTTGGCTGATGTCGATGAGGATGGATGAGTTCACGTCAGGCGCACGATACATGGCGACATCAATGCCACCAATAGTTACGCAGATTATCACCAGTTCCAGTGACGTGGCGAAGAACCGACAGGCCGCGCAGCGATCCGGCAACACTTGACTGAAAGCGGGCCTGGCTGGACCACCCCGGTCCCCGCGACAAAGGCATCGCCCACCTTCCTGCCGCGGGGCGACTGGGGTGATGTGGACGGATCAACGCCGCGCGCTCAGCGGCACCAGAGCGACGGCTTGTAAATGAGATCCATCCACAGCGCCCAGGCAGCTACCGCGCACAGCATGGCGCCTGCGGCCCTCGTGCCCCACTGCGCCCGCGCGAGATTCAGGCGGTTGCGAAGGCTGCTCCAAGCCCAGGGGCCGCCCACCAGCCACACCCCGCTGCCCACTGCAAACAGAGCCATGGTCAGGGCACCCTCCAGCGCCCCCCCGCTGAGCGCCGCGACCAACAGGGCCGAATAGAGCAGTCCACAAGGCATCAGGGCCCACAGGACCCCGGCCGCCATCACTCCGCCCGGTGCCCCGACCAGCGGACGAACACGCGCCCACACGGAGCGGCCCGCCTGCTCCACCCAGGCAGGCTGCCGCGACTGCACCATCATCATGAGCCCCCAGGCCATCACCGCCACATGCATGAGTGTCCAGGCGGGGCGCAGCGCGCTGGTTTGCTGGGTCAGCCATGCCAGACTGTCCATGGCCAAGGCCGCCAGTGCACCTGCGCTGGCATACCCCACCAGGCGCCCTGCGTGAAAGGCCATGGTGCGCTGCAGCGCACCACCACGCGGCGCCCAGCGCACCTCCTGCTCCGCACCACCGTCCGCCTGTGGTGCGCCGCCCTGCCGCACCAATGCTCCGCACGGCGCGGAACACATGGCCAAGCAATGGGACCCGCCAGCGAGTCCCATGAGCAAAGCAGTCCAGCCAACAGTGGCAAGCATAGGTGTCAGATGATGCGCGAAAACCGGGCGCGGTTGCGGTCCGCCTGCAGATAACGGTCAAAAACCATGGCGATACCGCGCACGAAGAACCACCCGGTGGCGGTCACTTCAATGCCCTCCGGCCCCACCCGTACCAACCCCTGCTCCTGCATACCCTCCAGCTGCGCCAACTCTGCTGCGAAGTACTGGCGGAAATCGATCAACCACGCCTGCTCCATCGGCTCGAACAGCAGCTCGCCCTGGCACATCAGGGCCATGATGGCCGCGCGGCGCACCAGGTCGTCGCGGGTCAGGGCGAGCCCGCGGACCACAGGTAGCCGCCCCTGGTCCAGGAAGTCGTAGTACTCGTCCAGCGTCTTCGAGTTCTGGCTGTAAGTCGCCCCTACCCGGCCGATGGCCGATACGCCCAGCCCAATCAGGTCGCAGTCTGGCTGCGTGCTGTAGCCCTGGAAGTTGCGGTGCAAGCGTCCCTGGCGCTTGGCCACAGCCAGTGCGTCGGTAGGCAGAGCAAAGTGGTCCATGCCCACATAGACATACCCAGCGTCCATGAACGCATCGAGTGAGCGCGAGAGCATGGACAGCTTGCTCGCGCCTGTGGGCAATTCGGCGGAGATGATGCGACGCTGTGGCTTGAAACGCTCCGGCAAGTGTGCATAGGCATACAACGCAATGCGGTCAGGCCGCAGCTGCGCCACCTGCGCCAGCGTGCGGTCAAAAGACTCTGGCGTCTGGCGCGGCAGGCCGTAGATCAGGTCCACGTTCACCGAATCAAATCCCAGCGAGCGGGCGGACTCCACCAGTGCAAAAACCTGCTCTGCAGGCTGAATGCGGTGCACGGCCTTTTGCACTTCGGCATCAAAGTCCTGCACGCCAAAACTCAGGCGGTTAAAGCCCAATTCAGCCAGGAGCGCCAGACGCTCGGAGTTGACCGTGCGCGGATCCACTTCGATCGAGTATTCGCCCCCGGGCGCCAGCGTGAAGCTGCGCTTGAGCATGGCCATCAGCTCCCGCAAGCCCGCATCGGAGAGGAAGGTGGGCGTGCCACCGCCCAGGTGCAATTGGCTCACCACCTGTCCTACGCCACAGTGCGCGGTGTGCAGGTCGATCTCGCGGCTCAGATAGCGCAAGTAGACCTCGGCGCGGTCATGGTGTTTGGTGATGATCTTGTTGCAGGCGCAGTAGTAGCACAGGGATTCGCAAAACGGGATGTGCACGTACAGGGACAGCGGCATGGCCTTGGCCAGCGTGCCCGAACGGCGCTGTTGCAGCGCCAGCACATAATCTTCCTGACCGAAGGCCTCCACAAATCGGTCGGCCGTTGGATAGGACGTATAACGGGGCCCTGGCACGTCAAAGCGGCGCAGAAGATCTGGCGAAACAGCAGTCATGGGGAAATTTCCTTGCGTACACCTTGACTGTGCCGTAGGCTCCGGGACATGTCCTTGACCTGCATCAAGTGAACCAACAAGCGATACGGCGACAATTTGATGAAGGTCAGCCGCTCGCCCGCGCCCTGTATTCAGGTTCGTGTACGGCATGCACGATATGCTCGACCAACAACCCAAGTCCATGTGCCTATGAACCCGCTCACCATCAAAGTCGCCTGCTCCAACTGCAACCTCCGCGAGCTGTGCATGCCCGTGGGCTTGAACGAAGAGCAGCTCCAGCGCATTGACGAGGTGGTTGCCGTCCGTCGCAAAGTCAAACGCGGAGGGACGCTGTTTCGCAATGGCGAGTCCTTCACGTCCCTGTATGCCATCCGCACCGGGTTCTTCAAGACCTGCGTGGCCACAGAAGACGGTCGCGACCAGGTCACGGGCTTTCAGATGGCGGGCGAGATCATCGGGCTTGACGGTATCGTCAATGACCACCATACCTGTGATGCGGTGGCACTTGAAGACGCCGAAGTGTGTGTCATGCCCTTCGACCGCATTGAAGAGCTGTCACGCGAAGTCACAGCCCTGCAGCACCACGTGCACAAGATCATGAGTCGCGAGATCGTGCGCGAGCACGGCGTGATGTTGCTGCTGGGCAGCATGCGTGCCGAAGAACGCCTGGCCGCCTTTTTGCTGAACCTGGTGCAGCGCCTGCATGCACGGGGCTTCTCGCAGTCGGAACTGGTGTTGCGCATGACGCGCGAAGAAATCGGCAGCTACCTCGGCCTCAAACTCGAAACGGTCAGCCGGACCTTCTCCAAGTTTGTGGAAGAAGGGATCGTGGAAGTCAAACAGCGCCATGTGCGCATCCTCGACACCGATGCCCTGCGACGCATCGTGAACAGCCAGCAGACCTGCCACTGACGACACTGACACCGAGCCACTTCCACGCGGAGGGCCGGTTCCGCACCAAGTACAACCATCTCTTGCGAAACGGCATGCATTGCATGCCCAGACAAGCAGGCGAAAAGGGTTCAGGGGCAGGACGATGTCTTGCGGCAATCGTCGGGGCGCTCCCCATCGGGCACCGGGCACCGGTTGACCTCGAACGGAGACATGGACAGCAGTGTCGTCAATGCGCTCGTGGCCATGGTGATGGCCCAAAACACAAAAAATGCGAGGGTGTACACCCCTTGCCGTGACAGCGCCAGGGGCTGGCCGAACCAGTGCAGGTCCTGGGGGTCCACCATGGCAAAAACCAGCATCTCCAGCACGCCCGCCATCAAGAAGGCGGGCCATGCAATCCACATCAGGCGTTGCGTCCACATATCGGTTCTGTCTCCTGGTGCTGCCTGGGGTCGCTGGGGGCAGCGACCGGAGGGTTGTCAGCGTGGTTGGTCTTGCACAGGGGTGGCCGCATGGTTGCGGGCCTTGAGGGCCGGTGCCAGGCTTTTCTCCGGCGCCACCAAGGTCTTATTGATCTCAATGCCCTGGCGGTAGTAATCCTCGGCTACCACCGGGTCAGGCCGAGAAATCGCCAGCCACAGCGTCACAAAGCCAGCCACGATCACGATGGCAGGCCCGGCAATCACCAGCCACACATGGCCGAACTTCCACCAGGGCACGGGAATTGCCGGTGTCGCGATGGCAGGGTTTGAAGACATGGTGCTCTACTCCTCAACAATATCGGTCAAAGTGCGGCCCTGAAAGGCCCCACCGGGATGCCGCTCAACGCGGCACAAGAAACACGGATTTTTCCGTCACATGGGCAGCTGCCCCTACGGCCTGCACGTCAAACTGAACCGCATGCGAGCCCGAAGTGGCAGAACCGTACGGAATCTGCAAACGCACGGCCACCCAGCGCGACTCTGCTGCGCCAATATCCACTTCGGCCTCGGAGGCCACCTCCAGCCCCTCCAGTCCACGCGCGCTGATGCGGTAGCGCTGTTCGCCCTCCGTGGCATTCATGATCTGCAGCCGGTAAATATTCTCCAGTTTGCCCCCCGCCACAATGCGCGAGAGCGCGGCCCGGTCACGCACGACATCCACCTTCAGCGGCGTGCGCACCACCAGGCTGGCCAGCATGGCAACGCACAGTGCTACCAGTACGGCGGTGTAGATCAGCACACGCGGACGCAACACGCGACGCAGCATCTGGGACTGCGTCCAGCGCTTGGCCACGCCGTTCTGGGTGGAATAGCGGATCAGGCCACGCGGGTACTGCATCTTGTCCATCACCGTATTGCAGGCGTCCACACACAACCCGCAACCAATGCACTCATATTGCAAGCCCTTCCGGATATCGATGCCCACCGGACAGACCTGCACACACAGCGAGCAGTCAATGCAGTCGCCAAGCCCCTGGGCCTTGTAGTCAATGTTCTTCTTGCGCGGGCCGCGCTGCTCGCCACGCTCAGGGTCGTAGGTGACGATGAGCGTGTCTTTATCAAACATTGCGCTCTGAAAGCGCGCATAGGGGCACATGTACTTACAGACCTGCTCGCGCATGAAGCCTGCGTTGCCGTAGGTGGCAAAACCGTAGAACAGCACCCAGAAAATCTGCCAGCCGCCTTCAAACGCCAGCAGCTCGCTGCCCAGTTCGCGGATGGGCACGAAGTACCCTACGAAAGTGAACCCAGTCCACAGGGCCACGGCGATCCACACCACCTGCTTGAGAAACTTTTTGCGGATCTTCTCGAACGTCCAGGGACCGTTGTCCAGACGGAGGCGGGCACTGCGATCGCCTTCGATCTTGTGCTCGATCCACATGAACATTTCGGTGTACACCGTCTGCGGACAGGCAAAGCCACACCAAAGGCGCCCTGCCACGGCGGTGAAGAGGAACAGCGACAGCGCCGAAATGATCAGAAGGCCGGTGAGATAGATGAAATCCTGCGGATATAGCACCAAGCCAAAGATGTAGAACCTGCGAGCCCCCAAATCAAACAGCACCATCTGGCGCTGGCCCCATTCAAACCACGGCAGCCCGTAAAACACCAGCTGCGTCAAAAGCACCATGCCCCAACGCCAGCGCGCAAACAATCCGCTGATCGAGCGCGGGTAGATCTTCTTTTGCGCTTCGTACAGCGAGATGATCTCGCCCGCAGAGGACGCATCGGCGGCGACTGGCGTAATCGGGATGACCTTGCGAGCAGGCTCGCTGGGTGTGCTCATGGTGTCGCTTTATGAACGGAGGACAGGCTTACTCTGAAAAGAAAACCCGGGCAGTGCCTCAAGCACCGCCCGGCGGACATATCAACGTGCAGCCACCTGCTTGTTCGACAGGCCCCACACATAGGCAGAGAGTACGCCGATCTGCGCCTCGGTCAACTTCTCGGCCTGTGCAGGCATCTGGTTGACCTTTCCGTTGTTGATCATGGCCGTGATGGCAGCCTCGCCCCAGCCATGCAGCCAGATGTCGTCGGTCAGGTTGGGTGCACCCAGTGCCTGGTTGCCCTTGCCATCCATGCCGTGGCAGGCCGCGCAAGCCGCAAATTTGGACTTGCCCAGCGATGCACGCAGCGAGTCGTGCGGGCTACCCGACAGGCTCAACACGTAATGCGACAGGTTGCGCACGTCTTCTGGGGTTCCCACGGCCGCTGCCATAGGAGGCATGTTGCCGATGCGGCCCTTCTCCAGCGTCTCGCGGATCTTTTCGGGTGTGCCGCCATGCAGCCAGTCGTTGTCCGTCAGGTTCGGGAAGCCCTTGCTGCCGCGTGCATCCGAGCCGTGGCACTGCGCGCAGTTGTTCATGAACAAGCGCTCGCCAATGGCATGGGCCTGCGGGTCCTTGGCCACGTCTTCGGGCTTCATGGATACAAAGCGGGCATACAGGGGCTCCAGCTCCGTCTTGGCCTTGGCCATTTCGGCTTCGTACTCCCCCTTTTGCGTCCAGTTGAGCTTGCCGGTAAAGCTGCCAAGACCTGGGTAGGCAGCCAGGTAGCCCAGGCCAAAGACGATGGTGATGACGAACAGCCACACCCACCAGCGCGGCAGGGGGTTGTTCATTTCGACCAGGTCCTCGTCCCAGACGTGGCCGGTGGTGTTGTCGGAGGTGGCAACCACCTTCTTGCGGCCTGCCATCCAAAGCAGGATGCCGCAGGCGATGATGCCGACCAGGGTCAGCGTGGTCACAAAGACCGACCAGAAGTTGCTGGTGAAGTCACTCATGGGGTGTTCTCGTTCTGGTGAAGGTCAATCTGTCTCGAAAGGCAGCTGGGCTGCCTCGTCGAACCGGGCCTTGTTGCGGCCTCGGTAGGCCCAGACCCAGATGCCAATGAAGCAGGCCATCGATGCCAGAGTGGCGACGATGCGCATGGTGGTGATGTCCATGGGATATCTCCTTTGCTTACTTGAGCGCACGGCCCATGACTTGCAGGTAGGCGATGAGCGCGTCCTGCTCCGTCTTGCCCTTGACCTCGCCCGCCGCAGCAGTGATCTGCTCGTCGGTGTAAGGCACGCCCACGGTGCGCAGGGCCTTCATGCGGGGAGCCATCACTGCAGGGTCCACCTGGTTCTTTTCGAGCCAGGGGTACGCGGGCATGTTGGACTCGGGCACCACATCGCGGGGGTTGTTCAGGTGGATGCGATGCCATTCGTCGCTGTACTTGCCACCCACGCGGTGCAGGTCAGGCCCCGTGCGCTTGCTGCCCCACTGGAAGGGATGGTCATACACAAACTCGCCCGCCACCGAGTAGTGCCCGTAGCGCAGCGTCTCGGCGCGGAAGGGGCGGATCATCTGCGAATGGCAGTTGTAGCAACCCTCGCGGATGTAGATGTCGCGGCCCGCCAGCTGCAGGGCGTTGTAGGGCTCCACGCCCTTGACGGCCTCGGTCGTGGACTTCTGGAAGAACAGGGGCACGATCTCGACCAGACCACCAATGGCGATCACGATCAGGATGAGCACGATCATCAGAAAGTTGTTGGTCTCCACCTTTTCATGGGAGAAACCGGTCGAAGCAGATGTGTTGTTGTTGGACATGAATGATCTCCTTCGGACTCAAGCGTGGGCCGCGTTCACAGCAGGAATGGCCACCTTGACCGAACGGCCCGAGATGGCAGTCAGCCACACGTTCCAGGCCATGACCAGCATGCCGCCCAGGTACAGCAAGCCACCCGCCACACGGATCACATAGAAGGGATAGGTGGCCTTCACGCTTTCCACGAAGGTGTAGGTCAGGGTGCCGTCGGGGTTGACCGCGCGCCACATCAGGCCCTGCATCACGCCGGCAATCCACATCGCTGCGATGTACAGCACGATGCCGATGGTGGCCATCCAGAAGTGCAGCTCGATCGCTTTGACGGAGTGCATCTTGTCCTTGCCGAACAGGCGCGGCACCAGGTAGTACAGCGAACCCATCGAGATCAGACCCACCCAGCCCAGGGCGCCGGAGTGCACGTGGCCAATGGTCCAGTCGGTGTAGTGGCTCAGGGCATTGACGGTCTTGATGGACATCATCGGGCCTTCGAACGTGGACATGCCGTAGAACGACAGCGACACGATCAGGAAGCGCAGGATGGGGTCGTCACGCAGCTTGTGCCATGCGCCCGACAGGGTCATGATGCCGTTGATCATGCCGCCCCAGCTGGGGGCCAGCAGGATGAGCGAGAACACCATGCCCACCGATTGCGTCCAGTCGGGCAGCGCGGTGTAGTGCAGGTGGTGTGGGCCGGCCCACATGTAGGTGAAGATCAGCGCCCAGAAGTGGACGATCGACAGGCGGTAGCTGTACACCGGACGGCCCGCCTGCTTGGGGATGAAGTAGTACATCATGCCCAGGAAGCCAGCGGTCAGGAAGAAGCCCACTGCATTGTGGCCGTACCACCATTGCACCATGGCGTCCTGCACACCGGCATAGGCCGAGTAGCTCTTCATCATGCCCGCAGGGATGGCTGCGCTGTTCACCAGGTGCAGCAGAGCCACGGCCAGGATGAAGGCACCAAAGAACCAGTTGGCCACATAGATGTGCTTGACCTTGCGGGTGCCAATGGTTCCGAAGAACACGATGGCATAGGACACCCAGACCAGCGTGATCAGGATGTCAATGGGCCATTCAAGTTCAGCGTATTCCTTGCCTTGGGTGTAGCCCATTGGCAGGCTGACGACCGCTGCCGCAATGACCAGCACCCAGCCCCAGAAGGTGAATGCAGCCAGGGGACCGGCAAAAAGCCGGACCTGGCAGGTGCGCTGCACCACGTAGTAGCTGGTAGCAAACAGCGCGCTGCCGCCAAAACCAAAGATCACCGCATTGGTGTGCAAAGGTCGCAAGCGGCCATAACTCAGCCACGGAATGCCAAAGTTGAGTTCTGGCCAAGCCAACTGGGCGGCGATGATGACGCCCACCAGCATGCCGACCACCCCCACCACCACGGCCAGGATAGAGAACTGCCGCACGACAGTGTCGTTGTAGTGCGCAGCATTTGTTTTTGGAAAATCCATCGGGCACCTCTTTGTATTGCAGTAAGAGTTTGTTGCAGTCGCGGCTATCGGGCATTGACACAAGTCAACCGTCTCTGAGAATGCGCTCCCCCTCTTGTTCGACGCTCTCGAACTGCCCGTGGTACACCGCCCACCACAGGCCTCCCAGAATCAGGAGCACCAGCATCACGGACAAAGGAATCAGCAAATAAAGGATGTCCATCAGACAGGCTCCAGTGAGGTCTTCGAAAGATCAACGGACGGCTGCGGCGCGCTGCCAGCCATGGGTTCGGGGCGTGCAGGCAACGCCACCGCGGGCAATGGCGCACTGTGCGAGCCATGCAAGGAAGGCAGGTCGCGCGCCAGGCGCGCTGCGTTGAGCACCACCAGCAGCGAACTCAGCGCCATGCCCAGCCCGGCCAGCCAAGCGGGCATCCAGCCCAGCACCGCCAGCGGCACACACAGCGCGTTGTAGGCGGCGGCCCACCACAGGTTCTGGCGCACCACGCGCAGGGTGCGGCGTGCCAGCAGCACCGTCTGCGGCACCAGCACCAGGCTGTCGCCCAGCACCACAAAGTCCGCCCGGGACTGCGCCAGTGGCACTGCGCGGCCGAAGGCAAAAGAGACATGGGCCCCCGCAAGCACCGGGCCGT
Organism: Acidovorax sp. GW460-11-11-14-LB4; assembly: GCF_059423685.1. Classification (NCBI taxonomy): domain Bacteria; kingdom Pseudomonadati; phylum Pseudomonadota; class Betaproteobacteria; order Burkholderiales; family Comamonadaceae; genus Acidovorax; species Acidovorax sp. GW460-11-11-14-LB4. The sequence continues at coordinate 51,948 of NZ_JBWKYJ010000018.1, forward strand.
CATTGAGGCCATCGCCCACCATGGCCACGTGGTGTCCTTGCGACTGCAGTGCCTGCAGCGCGGCCAGCTTGCCCTGCGGAGTGCACTCGCCCTGGGCCTGGGCAATGCCCGCCTGCGCGGCCACCCGCTGCACTGCACCCCGGCGGTCACCCGACAGCAATTGCACGGCCACACCGTCCTGCTGCAAGGCGTGCACCACGGCGGAGGCCTCGGCCCGCAGGTCTTCCACCAGATCAAAGCGGGCCAGTTCGCACAAGGCTCCATCTGCCGATTGCTCAGAGAGCACGACCTGCAGCGCAGCACCGCCTGCATCGTTGGCAACGCCCGCATGGCGGGCAGAGCCCAGGCGGATCGTGCGAGCAACTGCTGCCCCGGTGGTGTCCTCCACGGTAGCAGTCAGCCCCTGCCCTGCATCCTCTTGCAGACCCATCACCTGCCAACGCCCCAACGGCAGCTGCTGTGCAGAAGCCGCCGCAGCCAAGGCCCGCGAAGCCGGGTGCATGGACTGGCGCGCGAGCGCTGCGGCCAAGTCCAGCGCCTCTTCTGCGCTGCAACTGCCCGCAGGATGCACCGCTTGCAGCGCCATGCCGTCGCGGGTCAGCGTACCGGTCTTGTCAAACACCATGGTGTCCACCTGGGCCAACGCCTCCAGCCCCTGCAGATTGCGCACCAGCACGCCGTGGCGCGCCAGCGTGCCTGCCGCCGTGAGCATGGCCACCGGGGTGGCCAGCGACAACGCGCACGGGCAGGTGACGATGAGCACGGCCACCCCCACCATCAGCGCATGCCCGGGGTCCGACGGCCACCAGTAGGCAACCGCCAGCGCCGCCGCCAGCAACACGGCGACCAGGAAAGGCCGCGCAATGCGGTCCGCCAGCTGCGCCAGCCGTGGCTTCTGCAGCGATGCGCTCTCCATCAGTGCCACGATCTGCGCAAAGCGGGTTTGCCCACCCGTGCCTTCCACCAGCACCTCGACCGGCGCCTGCAGGTTGTAGCTGCCCGCCGTCACGGCGCTGCCAACAGGGCGTGCAACGGGTGTGGATTCGCCCGTCAGCAGAGCCTCATCGGCGTGGGTGCTGCCTGCCGTGATGCGGCCGTCGGCGGGAAACGCCTCGCCGGGCAGCACACGGATGGTGTCCCCCACCACAATGCGCCGCGTGGCCACGCGGGTGAAGCTGCCATCCGCTGCGCGCCGCTCCACACTGTCGGGCAGGCGGTTCATCACGGCCTCCAGCGCACCCGCCGTGCGATCCCGCAGGCGCAGCTCCAGCCAGCGGCCGGTGAGCAGGAAGAACACGAACATGGTCAAGGAGTCGTAATACACCTCCTTGCCAAAGATGCCTGCAGGGTCAAAAGTGCCAGCGGTGCTGACCACGAACGTGATGGCCATGCCCAACGCCACGGGCAGGTCCATGCTGACGCGGCGCAGGCGAATGTCGCGCAGCGCGCTGGTAAAAAAAGGACCGCAGGAAAACACCACCATGGGCAGCGTGATGACCCAGGAGGCCCAGCGCAACAGCTGCTCCATCTCGCCCGACAGGTCGCCCGGCTGTGCCACGTAGGCGGGCCACGCATACATCATCACCTGCATCATGCAAAAGCCCGCCACCAGCCAGCGCCACAGCGCACGGCGGCTCTCGCGCAGGCGCTGGTCGCGCGCAAACGCATCCATGGCGGGCATGGCACGGTAACCCGCGTGGCGCACGGCCTCCATCCACTGCGACGGCAATACCCGGCCAGGCTGCCACACCACGCGCGCCCGGCGCGTAGCGGCGCTCACATCGGCTTGCAACACGCCGGGCACGGCCCGCAGGGCGTCTTCGATCGTGAGGGCACAGGCCGCGCAGTGCATGCCCTCCAGCACCACATGGGAGTCCCATGCGGTGGCTGCACCGTCGGCCGTTGCAGGGTCGGTGGCGCCACCTGGCAAGGGGCTACCGGCAGGGGTGCAGGGTCGGCCGAACGCCAGCCATTCCTGGGGGTCATCCAGCAGCTCTACCCGCTGCAGCGGCAACGGATCTGCCACGCTGTCAGAAGGATGCACCGCAGAAGAAGCCGGCGCACCGGGTTGAAACATGGACATGGTTCAAGCCTATCTGTGGGGCATGACAACTACATTGACCTGGATCAAGCCCCGGAACATGATTCATCCTAAGCTTGTTCCATCACTTTGAGGAGCCCTTTTATGTACAAACGCATCCTGATCGCTACAGACGGATCCCCTCTGTCGGACAAAGCGGTGGAACATGGCCTGTCTCTGGCCGCACTGACCGGCGCCACCGTGGTCGCCCTCAAGGTGGTGCCCCGCTACCCCCGCAGCTACTTTGAAGGCGGCATGCCGGTGGACATGAACGACGTCAAACGCATCGAAGCCCAGTGGGGCGATGCCGCACAGGCCATGGTCGATGGAGTGAAAGCCCAGGGCGGCGCACAAGGCGTGACCGTGAAGGCCGTGGTCGCCAAGTCCGACCTGGTGGCCGAAGCCGTGATTGCAGCCGCCAAGAAGCACAAGTGCGACCTGATCGTGATGGCATCGCACGGCCGCAAGGGCCTCAAGCGCCTGCTGTTGGGCAGCGAGACGCAGCATGTGCTGACGCATTCGCACATCCCTGTGCTGGTGCTTCGTTAAGCATCAAAACAGCTGCTGGCGCTAGTACAACATGCGCTAGTAGCTATTGAATATATAGCAGAACACCGAGCAGGCGTGCAGCCTCCTCGGTGTTCTTCATTCAGGGCCGGGTGCCCTGTGGCTCAGTGGTTGCCCAGGTAAAGCTGCACCATGCGCTCATCGGCCAGCAGCCCCTGCGCCGGGCCCTGCAGCACGCAGCGCCCCTGGTCCAGGATGTAGCCCTGCTGGCTGATCTGCAGCGCCTGGCGCGCGCGCTGCTCCACCATCAGCACCGCCACGCCCGCTGCGGGCAGCTTCTGCACCATGTCAAACACCTTGCCGACAAGTGACGGTGCCAGCGCCGCCGTGGGCTCGTCCAGCACCATGATGCGCGGCGATGGCATGAGGGCCCGTGCAAAGGCCAGCTGCTGGCGCTCGCCGCCCGAAAGGTTGCTGGCGGGCTGAGGCAATCGTTCCACCAGCGCCGGAAAGTCGGCCAGCACCTCGTCCATGCGGCGCTTGATGTTTGCCACGCCGCGCACCACCAACAGGTTCTCGCGCACGGTGAGCGACGGGAACACATTGGCCACCTGCGGCACGTAGGCCAGCCCTGCGTCAAAGCGGTCTTCGGCCGACAAGGCCGTGATGTCGCGCCCCCCCAGGTGGATGGTGCCCGCCACCCGTGGCAACAGGCCCAGCAGCGCCTTCACCAGGGTGGACTTGCCTGCGCCGTTGGTGCCCGCAATGGTCACGATCTCGCCCGGCGCCACGGCCAGGTCAATGCCGTGGATGATGTCCACCTCGGAATACCCGCCGCGCAATTGCGCGATCTGCAGCAAGTTGTCTGCGCCGCTCATACCACCCCTCCCATGTAGGCTTCCTGCACACGCGGGTCGTCCAGCACCGTGTGCGGATCACCCTCGGCCAGGATGGAGCCCCGGTCCATCACGATCATGCGGTTGGACAGCGACTTGAGCGCCTGCAGGTGGTGCTCGATCACGATGAACGCGATGCCCCGCCCGTTCAGCTCGCGCACGCGGTCACAGATCTCTTCGATCAGCACCGGGTTCACCCCGGCAAACGGCTCGTCCAGCAAGATGCAGCGCGGGTCCAGCATCAGCACCCGGCCCAGCTCCACCAGCTTCTTCTGCCCGCCCGACAAGCCCCCCGCCTTCACATCGCGCACCCGCGCCAGGTTCAAAAACTGGAGGATTCGGTCCGCCTTGGCAGACAACTGCGCCTCGTGCTCGCGCAGACTGCGCGTCTGGAAGAAGGCATTCACCAGCCGCTCCCCTTGCGGGTTGGCGGCAGCGGCCATCAGGTTCTCGTGCACCGTGAGGCTCTTGAACTCGCGCGGAATCTGGAACGTGCGCACCAGCCCTAGCCGCGCGCGGCGGTAGGGGGGCATGCGGGTGATGTCATGCCCGTCAAACTCGATCTGCCCTGCATCCGCTGGCTGCTGCCCGGCAATGGCGGCAAACAGTGTGCTCTTGCCCGCACCGTTGGTGCCTGCAATGCCCAGAATCTCGCCCGTGCCCAGTTGCAGCGACACACCGTCCACCGCCTTGAAGCCCCCGAATTGCCGCGTGACGGCCTCCACCTTCAGCATCGTTGTTGCGGTCATTGGGTTTTGCCTCCAAACAGGCCGTTGGGCTTGTACAGGGTGACCAGAATCAGCGCCAGGCCCACCGCAGCCAAGCGCAGGCTGGCCATGCCAACTTCTGACACGCCCGGCACCCAGTCCTTGGCAAAGCGCGAGCCCTCCAGAAACACCATGAGCAGCAGCGAGCCAAACACCGCACCGCGCACGGTGCCCGAGCCGCCCATCACCAGTCCCATCCACACATAAAACGTGATGAGCGGGATGAACTGCTCTGGCGTGACGAAGGTGATGAAGTGCGCATAGAACGCCCCCGCTACACCCGCCAGCGCCGCCCCCAGCATGAACACCTGCACCTTGAACCAGGCAGGGTCCTTGCCCAAGGCCGACAGCGCAGGCTCATCGTCGCCAATGGCCTTGAGCAGCCGCCCAAACGGGCTGGCCGCCAGGCGCACCGTGCCCCAGGCCACCACAGCGACCACCGCCAGCAGCGTGGCAAAAATCGCCATGTCCGACACACCACTGCCCCACGACGCAAACAGCTTGGGCAAGCCGGGCAAGCCCTGCACGCCCTTGGTCAGCCAGCTCTCTTGCTGGATGGAAATACGCACCGCCTCGGAAAAACCCAGCGTCACGATGGCCAGGTAGTCATCGCGCAGGCGCAGCGACAGCAGGCCAATGGGCAGCGCCAGCAAGCCCGAGAGCACAGCCGCCGCCACAAAACACAGCACCAGCGGCACGCCTTGCAGCGCCAGCAGGCCGGATGTGTAGGCGCCCACGGCAAAGAACGCCACGACGCCAAAGTTGACCAGCCGGGTCAGGCCGAACTGCAGGTTCAGGCCCAGCGCCAGCAGGCAGTAAATAAGGGCAACGATGCCAATGGCACAGAGGTAAGCAATCATCGGTCGAACTCCTTACCGCACCAGCTGCACGCGGCCCATGATGCCGGCCGGGCGCACCAGCAGCACCAAGGCCAACACCACAAACGACAGCACCAGCTTGTACGACGGCCCCATCAGAGGCACCGCCAGCTCTTGCGCCACGCACAGCAGCAGCGCACCCAGTACCGCGCCCACCGGGCTGCCGATGCCGCCCAGCACCATGGCCGCGAAGGCGGGGATCAGGCTCTCCCACCCCATCTCGGGGCTGACCACGGCCTTCATGCCCAGCAGCACGCCACCCAGTGATGACAACGCGCCCACCAACAGCCACAAACTCAGCATCAACCCATTGGCGCGAATGCCGCTGGCGCGTGCCAAGTCCGCACTGTCGGCCACGGCGCGCAGTTGGCGGCCAAAGCTGGTGCGGTAGATCAGCACAAACACCACCAGCAGGCAAACGGCGGCCACCGCCGCAATGGCCAGGTCGGTGGGCAACACGCGAATGCCACCAAAGTTCCAGGCGCGCACCAGGGGCAAGTCAAACGTGCGCTGGTCATGCCCGGCAAAAAAACCGATCAGGCTGCGCAGCAAAAACCCGAGGCCAATGGCCGCGAGCATGGACGACACCATGGGCCGCCCGGCCAGCTTGCGAAAGATCAGCGTGTACGAGCCCGCCGACACCACGGCCGTGACCACCATGCTGATGAGCGCCGCCGCCCACAACGGCCAGCCCCCCAACAGCTGCACAGCCACGGCAGCGTAGGCGCCGGTGGTGAGCATGTCGCCCGTGGCTGCGTTGGGAAAGCGGTTGACGCCCATCACCAGGGTCATGGCCAGGGCAGGCAGTGCCACCACCAGGCCTTCGATCAATCCGTTGATCAGCAGGTTTACAAAATCGATCCAGGTCATTGCGTCATTCCGTCATCCCGTGCACATCTGCGCTGTGCGCCGCAAAAAAATGCCCGGGGCCTGCACCTGGCAGGCGCACCGGGCGCGGTCCATCACATCGTGATGGACACCACGTCGCGCCGCACCAGCTGGCCCTTTTCGATGATGAACACGCCAAAGTCCGGCGTCACATCACCCGCCTTGTCAAAGTCCAGCTTGCTCGATGCGCCTTCGTAGTTCACCTTGGCCTTTTTGGCCAGTTGCGCCTTGCCTTCGGCAAAGGTGAACACAGCCGTGCCGGGGGCGTTGGAGACATCGCGCATCTTGGCGTTGATCTGCTCTACCGTGGCCTTGGGGCCCGCGGCCTCCATGGCCAGCGCCAGCGAGATCACCATGTCGTACGCCATCGCGGCGTAAATGTTGGTGGAGGCCGCCTTTCCCGTGGCCTTGGTGAAGGCCGCGTCAAACTGGGCATAGGAAGCGCTCTTTTCGTTGGACACCGTGTCCACCGAAATAATGCCCTCGCACACCTCTGCGCCCAGGGCCTTCACCAGGTCGGGGTTGGCCGCCCAGCCGGGGATGATCCACTTGGTGTCGGCACCGGACTGGAACCACTCGCGCAGGATGATGGTGGTGTCGGGCAGGTACGAGCCCATCACGATCACATCCGGCTTGGCGGCCAGAATCTTCTGCAGCTCGCTGCGGTAGCTGGGGCGGCTGGGTTCGTAGGTGACATGGGCTGCCACCTTGCCGCCGCGTTTCTCCCAGGCCTTGGTGAAGCCTTCCACGTTGCCCAGGCCGGATGCGTTGTTGAACGCCATCGTGGCCGGGCGCTTGAAGCCGCGCTTGGTGCAGATCTCGGCAAAGGCCGCGCCAAAGCGGTCGTTGGTGGCCTGAAAGCGCCACACCAGGTCCTTGGTGTCCAGCGTGGAAATGGCGGGCGCGCCCGACACGTTCATCTGGATGATGCCTGCCGCGTCGGTCAGCGGCATCACTGCCAGCGTCACGCCCGAGGCCCAGGTGCCCAGCACCGCCTGCACCTTGTTCACTTCGATCAGCTTCTTGGCGGCCAGCACGGCCGCGTCGGGCTTGGTCTGGTCATCTTCGGTGAAGAGTTCGAGCTTGCGTCCACCCGCGCCGCCCGCGGCATTGACCTCATCCACTGCCAGGCGGATGGCCTGCTGCATGCCCGGCCCGTAGGGGCTGCCTGCGCCGGTGATGGGCGTGAGCGAGCCAATGCGGAACACCTCACCTTGCTGACTGAAACCGATGGAGGGAAGGAACTGCAGAGCCGCTGCGGCGCCGCCGAGCTTGACGAAATTTCTACGTTGCATGGTGATCTCCGGTAGGGGGTGTGATGGGGGTAAGGGGATGAAAGGGACTCAAAGGGTGTTCTTGACCCACACGCCGTCCTTGGCGATGGCGCGAATGCGCTCGCCCTGGTTCAGCAGGCAGGTGATGTCGGTCAGCGGGTTGCCATCGACCAGCAAGATGTCGGCAATGGCACCGGCCGTGACTTCGCCCAACTGGCCTTGCTGGCCCAGAATCTCCGCGCCAATCAGCGTGGCCTGCTGCAGCACCGGGCCATTGCCCAGAATCTCCGCGCGCAAGCGCAACTCGTCGGACTGCAGGTAATGCGTCTCGGCCAGCAAGTCGCTGCCCAGGCCCATCTTCACGCCCGCCTTGGCCAGGATCTCGATGGCCTGCTTGCCCTGACCCCGCACCGAATCGATCTTGGCAATCGACACCGCAGGCAGGCCATAACGCTCGCCCTCATTGGCCAGGCCCTCATAGGTGATGAGCGTGGGCACCATGAAAGCCCCCATCTCGGCCATGAACTCTGCCGTAGGCGCATCCACCAGATTGCCGTGCTCGATGGTGCGCACGCCGCAGCGCACGGCGCGGGCGATGGCGCGGGGCGTGTAGGCATGGGCCATGACATAGGTGTTGGCATTGGATGCCTCTTCCACAATGGCGTGCAGCTCGGCTTCTGAGTAGCCCAGGTTGCCAATCGGGTCGTTGGGAGAGGCCACGCCGCCCGAAGCCATCACCTTGATCTGCGTGGCGCCCTTCAGAATTTCTTCACGCACGGCCAGGCGGCAAGCATCCACGCCATCGACCACGCGGCCGATGTTGCCGAGCTTGTAGGCGCACGAACACACATCCAGGTCATCGTTGCGCTGGCGGAAATCCGCATGCCCGCCGGTTTGCGACAGCGCCTTGCCCGCAGGGAAGATGCGCGGCCCCTGCACCAGCCCGGTGCGCACCGCCTCGGCCAGCGACCAGTCGGCGCCGCCCGCATCACGCACGGTGGTAAAGCCCCGCTCCAGCATGCCCTTCATGATGGGCAGCGAGCGCATCATGGTGAACACATTGGGCATCTTGGCCACAGCGCCCAGGTTGAACGAAGACGCCACCACATGCACGTGGCAGTCGATCAGGCCGGGCATCAGGGTCATGCCCTTGGCGTCGAGCGTGGTGGTCCCTTCTGGCACCTGCAGGTCGGTGCCTACCGCTGCAATGCGGCCGTCCTGCACCAGAACGGACAGGCCGGTGCGCAGTGTGAGCGCGTGGACATCCAGCACACGGCTGTTTTCAATCAACAAAGAGGTCATGAGATTCGTCAAAGTGGGCGCGATGGCTTCAAAATTACTCATAGCCTGCTTTTTCAGGGGGCCATGAAGACCATCAAGCATCCATCTGGTGCATTGCAGCATCTACAGAGTGTGGTGCTTGACACGTTGCTGTCACAGGACGCATTTATCGGGCCAATTGACCTTATCCGCAACGCCTAAAATCTCACCATCCCATGAGCCCTACTCATACCCCCTGGGCATACATCTATGCGCCGCCTGTGCCCCACCGTCTCTGAGTTGAACGCCTTTCACTCCGCCGCCAAGCACCAGGCCTTCACCATGGCCGCGCGCGAGCTGTGCGTGACGCAAAGCGCCATCAGCCGCCACATTGCGGCGCTGGAGGACTACCTGGGCCAGAAGCTGTTCATCCGCAAAGCCACCGGGCTGGAGCTGACCGAGGCGGGGGCCACCTACCTCAACGCCACCCGCCCGGCCATGGCCGCGCTGGAATCGGCCACGGCACAGCTCATGTCGTACGGGGGCGATGGCGGCTCGCTCAACCTGTCCGTGCCGCCCACGTTTGCGGCGCAGTGGCTGTTTCCGCGCCTGGGGCACTTCAAGCGCACGCTGCCGCAGGTGTCGCTGAACTTTGTGCGCTACCAGCATGCGCACGACTTTGCGACACCGCATGAATTCGACGCGGCCATTCAGTACGGCTACGGCAATTGGCCCAGCGCCAATGCGCGCTACCTGATTGGCAAGGAAACCAGCATCGTGTGCAGCCCGCAACTGCAGGCCGCCCTGCCCCTGAACACCCCACAAGATTTGATGCGCGCCACGCTGCTGCAGCACATTGAGGTGCCCCTGGCCTGGCAGGACTGGATGGAAGCCCACGGCCTGGACACCAGCGCCAGCCGCTTCGGGCCGGGCTTCAACCTGTATTCACTCATCATCCGCGCAGCGGTTTCAGGCTTTGGCGTGGGCATCGTGCCCACCTGCCTGGTAGAAGACGAATTGCAGGCAGGCACTCTCGTAGAGCCCCTGAAAGACCGCTTTGACAGCCCGCTCGGCTACTACCTGTGCGCGCCCACGGCACGCACCAATTTGTCGGTGTACCGGCTGGTGGCGGGGTGGCTGGAACACTGCTGCAACCATGCCGAGGGCGCCGCGGCGCCAGCCGCCACGCCCTGCATTTTCTGCAACCCCCAGGCCTCTGCGGCGGGTTAGGGCCTGTTCACACTATTTTTGCCAGTGCGAAGGCCTCCACTCGCAGGCCTGCCTCAGGCGAACAACCCTTTGTACTGATCCCGCAGCAGGTTCTTTTGCACCTTGCCCATGGTGTTGCGCGGCAGCTCGGACACCACGAAGCACTTCTTGGGGATCTTGAAGTTGGCCAACTGCGACTTGAGCTGGGCCACGATGGCATCGGCGTCCAGGCGGGCACCGGGCTTGGCAATGACCACAGCCACGCCCACTTCGCCAAAATCGGGGTGCGGCACACCCACCAGGGCGCTTTCGGCCACGCCGGGCATGTCGTTGATGTAGCCCTCGATCTCTGCAGGGTAGACGTTGTAGCCGCCGCTGATGATCAGGTCTTTGCTGCGGCCCACAATGTGCACGTAGCCGCGCTCGTCCACCTTGCCCACGTCGCCGGTCTTGAAGTAGCCATCCTTCGTGAACTCTTCGGCGGTCTTTTCGGGCATGCGCCAGTAGCCCTTGAACACGTTGGGACCCTTGACCTGGATGCCGCCGATCTCGCCCACGGGCAGGTCTTTGCCGTCGTCGCCCTGCACGCGCAGGCTCACACCCGGCAGGGGGAAGCCCACGGTGCCGCCACGGCGTTCGTCCTGCCCGTTGTAGCGCTTGTCAGCGCTGTAGGGGTTGCTGGTGAGCATGATGGTTTCGCTCATGCCGTAGCGCTCCAGGATGGTGTGGCCGGTGCGCTGCTGCCATTCCTTGAAAGTTTCGATCAGCAGCGGTGCAGAGCCTGCGATGAACAGGCGCATGTTCTTGACGGCCTCTTTGGTCAGGCCGGGCTCGGCCAGCATGCGCACGTACAGTGTGGGCACGCCCATGAACACGGTGGCGCGCGGCATGGCGGCGATGACGGCCTTGGGGTCGAACTTGGCCATCCAGATCATCTTGCTGCCGTTGATGAGCGCGCCATGGATGGCCACGAACAGGCCATGCACGTGGAAGATGGGCAACGCGTGGATGAGCACGTCCCCCTTCTTCCACCCCCAATAGTCCTTGAGCATGACAGCGTTGCTGAGCATGTTGCCGTGCGTGAGCATGGCGCCCTTGCTGCGGCCCGTGGTGCCGCTGGTGTACAGGATGGCGGCCAGGTCGTCGGCGCTGCGGGACACAGCCTGGTGCTCGTCGCCGTGGTGCGCTGCACGCTCCAGCAGGCTGCCGGTGCGGTCGTCACCCAGGGTGAAGACATGCTGCGTGCCCAGGGTGAAGGCAATCTTGCTGACCCAGCCAAAGTTGCCGGGCGAGCACACCACCACGGCCGGCTCGGCGTTGCCGATGAAGTATTCGATCTCGGCGCTTTGGTAGGCGGTGTTGAGCGGCAAAAAGACGTAGCCCGCACGCAGCGTGGCCAGGTACAGCGCCATGGCTTCGACCGACTTTTCGACCTGCACGGCCACGCGGCTGCCTTCGGGCAGCTTGAGCGATGCAAGCAGGTTGGCGATGCGGGCGCTGGCGCGGTCCAGGTCGCGCCAGGTGTAGAACAGCGGGGTGCCGTCTGCCGCCGTGGTCTCAACGGCAGTGCTGTCCAGGTCGGACGGGAACGCGGCGCGCAGGGCGCTGAAGAGGTTGTGTTGGCTCATGGCTCAGACTTCAATGGGCTGGGTGGCTGGGTTGAGAGGTTGGGACCGACTGAATGGGAGAAAGCGGGGACGGAGGCGTCGGTCAGAACACCGGCGCGCGCTTGTCCAGAAAGGCAGAGATCCCTTCGCGGTGCTCGGCGCTGGCGGCGTAGGCATAGGGGTCGGCAGGGCCATTTACTATGTTTTCAATAGCAGGCAAGGCATGATTTTGTAGCGCTACAGGCGCTTTCAGCGCCCGAAACGTCTGTTTGTTCATGCGGGCGGCCTGGGGCGCCAGCGCGGCAATGCGCTGGGCACTGCCCAGGGCTTCGGTGGCCACCATGTCATCGGCCACCACCCGGCTTAGAAAGCCGCGTGCCAGCATGTCGGGGGCGCTGAAGGTGGCGGCCTCCAGCAGCATCTGGCGTGCGGTCACGTCACCCACTGCACCTGCCACCAGCTGCGCCTCGCGCGGGGCCATCGGAAAGCCCAGCTTGGCAATCGGTGCGCCAAAACGCGCGCCATTGCCCGCCACCCGGATGTCGCAGCAGCTGGCAATCTCCACGCCGGCGCCCATACAGGCGCCGCTGATCTGGGCCACGATGGGCACGTCACACTGGAGCATGGCATTGAGCCCGCCCCACACGTCGTTTTCATGAAAGTCGCGCAGCGCGGCCGCGTCAAAACGGAAGCCGGGGTACTCCGAAATGTCTCCGCCCGCACAGAACGCCCCGCCCTCGCCCGCGATGAGCACACAGCGCGCATCGGCAGAGCGCTGCACATCTTCAAACACCGCACGCAACTGCCGCCACATGGGCCGCGACATGGCGTTCAGCCGCCCGGTGTGGCGCAGGGTGACATGCACCACCCCGCCCTCACCCGCATTCATCAACACTTCACCCGACATCCTGGTATCCATTTCCTTCACATACCGCCCGCGACCTTCTCACCCCGCCATGCCATCGCCAGCGCCACCGTGGAACCGGCTTTGCCAGGCCACGGGTGGCGTCCCCCTCGGGGGATGGCGCAAAGCGCAGCCATAGCACCGGCTATGGCGAGCATTTGCAACAACGACGGTGTGCGCTTTTGCGGAGCGAGCGGGCATGGCGGGTTTGTTTGCACCGTCTTGGGGGGTTAGTCAAGCTTTGCGCCAGACGCCTTCACCACCGCCGCCCAGCGCTTGACCTCGCTGCTCACAAACGCGCCAAACTGCTGCTGCGTCATGCCGCCGTAGTCCGCGCCGTTGCTGGCCCACACGGCCTTGAGTTCATCGGCGGTGCCCAGGCGCTTGATCTCGTCCACGATGCGGGCCTGCACGTCGGCGGCTGTGCCTTTGGGCGCCCACAGGCCGTACCAGGTGGTCACGGTGTAGTCGGGCAGGCCCACTTCGGAGGCGCAGGGCACGTCGGGGAATGCGGGGTTGCGCTTGGCGCCGGACACCATCAGCGCCTTGATACGGCCGCTCTTGATGTGATTGGCTGACGAGCCCAGACCGTCGAACATCATGTCCACGTTGCCGCCAATGAGATCCTGCAGCGCGGGGCCCGCGCCCCGGTAGGGGATGTGGGTGATGAAGGTGCCTGTCTGCTGCTTGAACAGCTCGCCCGCCAGATGGTGCGAGGTGCCTGCTCCGGCCGAACCGTAGTTGAGCTTGGCAGGGTTGCGCTTGATGTAGTCCAGAAACTGCTTGAAGTTGGTGGACGGCGTTTTGGGATTGACCACCAACACCTGGGGCACGTTGGCCAGCAGCGCCAGGGGAATGAAGTCTTTCTCGATGTCGTAGTCGAGCTTGGGGTACATCGCAGGGGCAATCGCGTGGTGCACGGCGCCCATGAACAGCGTGTAGCCATCGGGCGCCGCCTTGGACGCAATGCTGGCACCCAGCGTGCCCCCGGCGCCACCCCGGTTGTCGATCACCAGCGTCTTGCCTGTGCTTTTGGAAAACTGCGCAGCCAGCGGCCTGGCAAACGCATCGGTGCCGCCACCGGCGGGGAACGGCACCACCACCGTCACGGGCTTGCTGGGCCAGGTGCTTTGGGCCCAGCTGTTGCTGCTGGCCAGGCCCAGGCCTGCAGCCGCTGCGCCGAGCAATACACCCCGGCGTTGGATTCGCAAATCAGTCATTCCTTGTCTCCTGTCGTTGTAAAAATACGCGGTCACTGGTCCGCCCGGCATCTTGCCGGCCGCCCCGTCAGTCGCGGCAAAGGCTGTCGATGTCCCCCGACACTGGCACCTTGCCCTGCGCAAGCAAGCTGCGATGCTTGTCGATGCGCTTCAAGTCGTACAGGTAGTTCACCATGAGCCCGTACGATTGTTTCTGCCCCTTGCTGGACGGGTCACCCGCCCAGTTCAGGCGCTCTACCCGCGCGCCGTTGCCCAGGTGGAAGCGGGCCACGGGGTCTGCCGGCTTACCCTCTTGCAGCTCGCGGCCCAGATAGTACGCGGCGCATTCCAGCAGCATCTGGCGCACGGGGGATTTGGCGTCCAGCTCCAGCGCCTTGTCCACCGCCCCGAGCAAATGCGTGGCCTGCGGCGGCTCGAAGCCCACCGCGCGGCCCAGCTCGCTGCGGCGCTTGTCGTCCAGGCGGTCCAGCATGGCCCCTGCATGTTTGCCCAGCCAAGCCCGGAAACCCGGAATGGGCGACAGCGTGGCAAAGGTGCGCAGGCGCGGGAACTCGGCCGTGAGCGTTTCCACCACATGCTTGATGAGCGAGTCGCCAAAGCTCACGCCGCGCAGGCCTGTTTGCGTGTTGCTGATGGAATAGAAGATGGCCGTGGTGGCCCGTGTGATGTCCACGGGCGCAGCGGCCTCGTCCAGCAGCGGCGTGATGCTGGACGAAATCTTGTCCACCAGCGCCACCTCCACAAAGATCAGCGGCTCGTTGGGCAGGCGCGGGTGGAAGAAGCCATAGCAGCGGCGGTCGCTGTCCAGCCGGTTCTTCAGGTCGGCCCAGCTGCGGATGTCGTGCACGGCCTCGTACTTGATGAGCTTTTCGAGCAGCGAGGCGGGCGAGTCCCACGACAGCCGGCGCAGCTCGAGGAAGGCCACGTCGAACCAGGTCGAAAACAGGTGCTCCAGCTCGGCATCGAGCGGCAGCAGGCGCTTGTCGGCCTTGAGCAGCGGCAGGATTTCTGCGCGCATGTCCACCAGAAAACGCATGCCCTCGGGGAACGCCGAAAACCGCTGCAGCAGCCGCGTGCGGGGCGATACCAGCGCACGGCGCAGGCTGATCTCGGCCTGCCCTTCCTCAGCCGTGCCCGCCGCCGCTTCGTAACGCTGGCGGGCCGACTTGAAGCGCGTGGCATCCGGTGCGAACTGCTCGCACATCAGCAGCCACATGTCGCGCCTTTCCTCGGGCTCGGCCTTCGCATACCAGTCGGCCACAGCCTGGGCGCGGCGGCCGCCCTCGATCTCGCTCACCTGGGGCGCCACCACCTCCTGCAGGTCGGCCAGCAGACGGCGCAATGCGCGGGGCGACAACGCCTCCTGGCCGCGCCGCAGGGTGGCCTGCAGACGCTCGTTGGTAGAACGCGGCACCGCGACCTTGGCGACCACATCGGTCACGGTTTTGTCGAGTGAGGCCTTGGCAGACTTGTCGGCGGTCTTGTCCCCCGCCTTGTCAGCGACAGGCGCGGCAGTGCGCAGGCGTGACACGCTGCGGGTGATCCATTCGGGAGTGCTGTTGATCATGGGGTCAACCTCGATTGCTGGTTGCGGGCTACATCGCGCAGCGCATCGCGCTGGCGCAACAGATGGGTGCGCATGGCCTCCTCGGCCGCGTCGCAGTCGCGCGCCTTGAGCGCGGCAAACACGGCCAGATGCTCTGCCAGGCTTTGCTGCATGCGCCCGGGGGCATGCAGCGTCTTGTGGCGTGCCAGCCGCAGGATCTTGCGCAGGTCGCCAATCACCTGGGCCAGCCAGCGGTTGTCCGCCAGCGTGATGAAGGCCTCGTGGATGGCGTAGTTGGCTTCGTAGTAGTCGGTCATGCGCCCGTCGGCCGCGCACTGTTGCAGGCGCTCGTGCAGCAGCTCCAGCGCGGCAATGTCGGCCGCCACGGCCTTGCGCGTGGCCTCGTGTGC
Organism: Acidovorax sp. GW460-11-11-14-LB4; assembly: GCF_059423685.1. Lineage (NCBI taxonomy): Bacteria > Pseudomonadati > Pseudomonadota > Betaproteobacteria > Burkholderiales > Comamonadaceae > Acidovorax > Acidovorax sp. GW460-11-11-14-LB4. Next base: position 67,394 of record NZ_JBWKYJ010000018.1, read on the forward strand.
GGCTCGCCCCTCCAGCAACGCGATGACGGGAAAGATGTTGTCCAGATCGCTCTCGGTGACCTCGGCCACAAAACAACCCCGGCGCGGCTCATGGCGCAGCAGCCCCTCGGCCACCAGCACCTTGAGCGCTTCGCGCAGCGGGGTGCGCGAGATCTCCAGCCGCTCGCACAAGGCAGCCTCGTCCAGAAAGCTGCCGGGCGGCAAGGCGCCCGCAAAAATCTGCTCCCGCAGCCGGGAGGCGACTTCATCGTGCAGTGAATTCGGGACAGGACGCATGTAAAACAAGGCTCCAGGGCACCAACCCGCGAGGCATCGGCTGTCAGCGGCTGAAGCACGGCGCAGGCCGAATGCCTGCAACACACCACTAACAGCTGACAACAGAGGCGATTGCCTCGCCATGCGTGTAATTTCTCATAATTACGCAAAATGACAAGGTGTAAACCCTGATTTGCAGACTTTGGTTACACAAAAGACGGCGACTGCGGTGGTTGCGCAACGCTGCGTGCCACATAGCAGCAAGGGTGGCGAACTTTGCTGCTGGCCCCAAGGCACCGTCGTTGGGTGATCAGCCCCGGGCCAGATGAGCTGCCGAGGGCGCAACACCCGCTGCGCTCACCGTACAGTCGCCCTGCCCTCGAGCCCCTCCCCCGCTTCACTCCACGCCCGCAAAACCTTCCACCAAGTGGTCGATCCACACCCGCAGCTTGGCCGGCAGAAACCGGTGGGACGGGTACAGCACCCAGGCCGTGCCCGCGTACGAGGTCTTGTGCTCCCAATCGGGCAGCACGGTCACCAGGTCACCCCGCGCCAACGCAGCGCGCGCGGTAAAGCCCGGCAGGCTGGCAATGCCCAGGTGGCTCAGCGCAGCCTCCAGCCGCACCTCGCTATGGTTGGCCACATAGCGCCCGCGCACAGCCACCGTGGCGGATTCGCCTGCGCGCTCGAAGCGCCAGTGCCGGTCGCGCTCGTCCTCGCCCAGTGTGATGCAGGCGTGGTGCTCCAGGTCGCGCGGGTGCTGGGGGTGGCCCCGCTCAGCCAGGTAATGCGGGCTGGCGCAGGCCAGGTGGCGCAGGGTCGCCAGCGGCCGCCCGGCAAGGCCCGGGGGTGGCGTGTCGGTCACGCGCAGGGCCAGGTCGATGGGTTCCTCGAACAGGTCCACCGTGCGGTCGGTGATGAGCAGTTGCACATCGACCTCGGGGTATTTCTGCAAAAACGGCAGCACCAGGGGGTGAACGAGTTGGCGCCCCACCGCCTTGGCCATGCTCATGCGCACCATCCCCGATGGCGCGGCAGAGTGGGTGTCGCTCAGCGCCCACACCTCGCGCGCGGCAGACACCATGTCCTGGCAGCGGCTGTAGACCGCCGTGCCTGCATCGGTCAGCCGCAGCTTGCGGGTGGTGCGCTCCAGCAGGCGCACGCGCAGCGCCCCTTCCAGCCGAGCCACCTGGCGGCTGACCGCCGACGGGGTGATGCCCAGCTGCCGCGCGGCGGCCGAGAAGCTGCCCGCATCCACCACACGCGCAAACACCGCCATGTCGGCGAGGCTGTCCAGGGGTTGATTGATGCGCATGGGGAACAAGTGCAGTTCTTTTGCAGCGATTATCAATGCATGGACGCAAATTGATAATTTCCCCAGCCCATCGTCGCCACGCGCGGCGTCCCCCTGCCTCCACCCCAATCTGCGTCCCATGTCACACACCCTGCCC
>NZ_JBWKYJ010000019.1:0-64219 GCF_059423685.1 Acidovorax sp. GW460-11-11-14-LB4
GCCTCCAGCCCCCCCACCGCCACGCGCCGCCCCATCCGCGATCTGCCCGATGAACTCATCAGCCAGATTGCTGCGGGTGAAGTGGTGGAGCGCCCCGCTTCGGTGGTGCGCGAGCTGGTGGACAACGCGCTCGATGCGGGTGCCACGCAGATCACCGTGCGCCTGTCGGCCGGTGGCGTGCGGCTGATCACCGTGGAGGACGATGGCGGCGGCATCCCGCAAGAAGAGCTGCCCGTGGCCCTGCGCCGCCACGCCACCAGCAAGATCACCAACCTGAACGACCTGGAGACCGTGGCCACCATGGGCTTTCGGGGCGAGGCACTGGCGGCAATTGCCTCGGTGTCGGAGATGGCCCTGCTCTCGCGCCCGGCCGCGCAGGCCGGCGCCTTCTTGCTGGACGCGCGCAGCGGCGAGCTGCGCCCCGCCGCGCGCAGCACCGGCACCACGGTAGAGGTGAAGGAACTGTTCTTCTCCACGCCCGCGCGCCGCAAGTTCTTGAAGACCGACGCCACCGAGCTGGCGCACTGCATTGAATCGGTGCGCCGCCACGCACTGGCACGGCCCGACGTGGGCTTTGCCATCTGGCACGAAGGCAAGCTGGTAGAGCAGTGGCGCGCCACCTTTGTGCCCGGCCAGGGTGATCCGCAGGACGCCCATGACGCGCTGGCCCGCCGCCTGTCGGACGTGCTGGGCGAAGACTTCGTCACCCAGTCGGTCGCCGTGCAGCACCGCGTGGGCCCGGTCACCGTCACCGGCCGCGCAGGCCTGCCCGACGCGGCGCGCTCGCGGCCCGACCACCAGTATTGCTACGTCAACGGCCGCTTCGTGCGCGACAAGGTCCTCACGCACGCCGCCCGCAGCGCCTACGAGGACGTGCTGCACGGGCACAAGCAGCCCATTTATGCGCTGTATGTCGAGATCGACCCGTCGCGTGTGGACGTGAACGTGCACCCCACCAAGATCGAGGTGCGCTTTCGCGACAGCCGCGAGGTGCACCAGGCCGTACGCCATGCGGTGGAAAACGCGCTGGCTGCGCCCCGGGCGGCCGCATTGGCAGCCGCCGCGGCGGCACCCCCACCACCCGCAGCCGGTGATGGGGAGCATTTCAAGCCCCAGACGCCCCAAGCGCCGGTGTGGAATGCCCAGGCCGCTATCAAATTTGAAGAACGTGGTCACCGTGTGGAAGACCTGCAGGCCCTGTGGGGGCCGCGCAGTGCGACGCCTGCCAGCCCCGTGGCAAACCCCGCGCCGGGCGCGGCCGTGGGCGGTTTGTGGGCGCCCTCAGCCCAGGCAGATGCGCCCGCAACATGGGCAACGCCTGCCGCATCCCATGCATCTGCCACGCCCTGGGACGGTGCGCCGTCCGCACAGACGGCCGCTCCGGTTGCAGGCTCCCCCACCGAGCCCCTGGCCAGCAACCCACCCACGGCCTGGCCCGTGGGCCGCGATGGCAACGAAACCGCCTGGCCCCTGGGCAAGGCCGTGGCCCAGTTGCACGGCGTGTACATCCTGGCCGAAAACGCCCAGGGCATGGTGGTGGTGGACATGCATGCCGCCCACGAGCGCATCGTCTACGAACGCCTGAAGGCCCAGGTGGACAGTGGCGCGCGCATTGCCAGCCAGCCCTTGCTGATCCCGGCCACCTTCGCCGCCACGCCGCAGGAGGTCGCCACGGCCGAAGAGTCTGCCGACGTGCTGGCCACGCTGGGCCTGGAGGTGGTGCCCTTCTCGCCCAAGACGCTGGCCGTGCGCGCCGTGCCCACCACGTTGGCGCAGGGCGACCCGGTGGAGCTGGCCCGCAGCGTGCTGGCCGAGCTGGCCGCCCACGACGCCACCACCGTGGTGCAACGCGCCCGCAATGAAATCCTGGGCACCATGGCCTGCCACGGTGCCGTGCGGGCCAACCGCAAGCTCACCATCGACGAGATGAACGCCCTGCTGCGCCAGATGGAAACCACCGACCGCTCCGACCAGTGCAACCACGGCCGCCCCACCTGGCGGCAGTTGAGCATGAAGGAGCTGGATGCGCTGTTCCTGCGCGGTCGGTAGCGGCGGGCACTTCCCCGCCCGCGACATAGCCAGAGCCCTTTCCTCCAGCCATTGCCCACCGCCCTCCATGACCCAGCACCGCTACCACCGTACCACCCACGCCACCGCATCGCGCATGCTGGCAGCCACCACCACCCTGTGCGTGGCCTGGTCCGCCCACGCCGGGCGCCCCCTGACCGTGGACGATGCGGGCGTGGACGAGGTGGGCCATGGTCACGTCGAAGTGTGGTGGGAGGGCCAGCGCGGCCAGCCCGGCACGGTGTACATGGCCCCTGCCTTCACCCCCATGGCAGGACTGGAGTTGGGCGCCGTGTTGGCGCGTGACCGCAATGAACGCCACACCTTGCAAGGCGTGCAGGCCAAGTGGCTGTGGAGCCCCGCACAGGAGCAGGGCTGCAACGCAGGCAGCAGTGCCGGTGTCGTGCACCGGCGCCAGAGTGCTGGGCAAAGCGCGGGCAGCGTCGTGGCGCTCAACCTCATCGGCACATGCGCCGCGACCTGGGGCGTGGTCAATGCCAACCTGGGCAGCCAGCGCGAGCGCGGCCAGTCCTGGCGCGCCACCTGGGGCGCATCGGTGGAACGCAGCTGGGGTGCCATCACGCCGCACCTGGAGGCCTTTGGCACCCGGGGCAGCGCCCCCGCCTTTCAGACGGGTGCACGGTGGGAGTGGGCGCCTGGCAAGCAGCTCGACGCTACCGTGGGCCGCCAGCAAGGGCGCACCTTGTTGAGCCTGGGGTTTGCGCTGGGGTTCTGACACAAGCGCAACGCATAAAAAAAGCCCGCGCATGCGGGCTTTTTTGTGGGCGTTCGGCACGCCGCACTGTCACGGCCGATGTCGCGGTCAGTTGTCCCGCGCAGCCTTGGCGGTGTCGGCAAAGTCGCTGAACACGCCGTCCACACCCAGGTTGAAGAACAGCTTGTACTCGGCCTTGGGATCACCCTTGAAGTCCGAGGCCAGGCGCTTGGCTTCGTTCCGGAAGGTGTAGGCGTGCACGAACAGGCCTTCGGCGTGGGCGTTCTTCACCACGTCGGTGGGCGCCATCATCACGCGGTCGCGCTCGTCGATCTTGCCGTCGCCATTCAGGTCGTCGGCCTTGCCGTCCTTGTTCGCATCCACTTGCTTGGAGGGGATCAGGTACGGCTTCCAGGGACCAATGCCGTCGGCATAGGTCTTGACTTCCTTGAGACCTGCGGGGGTCAGGAGGCTGGCGAAGGTGCGCGAGTCACCGGCCACGGCAAAGTCATAGGGCTTGTCGTATGGGGCCACCAGGGACATGGTGCCATCGGGGTTCACATCGTCCGCGTCCACCAGCTGCACCAGGCGCACCTGGGTCTTGGTGCGCAGGTACTTGAGGTTGGAGACCTCGAACGACTGGATGATGACGGGCGAGCTCTTGGAGGTGTAGCCGTACTTGGCCAGGATGGCCAGCAGGCGGTCTTCCAGCGGCAGGCCTTGCTTGACGTGGTAGGTGGGGTGCTTGGTCTCGGGGTACACGCCAACGGTGCGGCCGGCCTTGGCGCCTTCGGTCTTGGCCAGGTCCAGCACTTCTTCAAAGGTGGGGATCTGGAACTTGCCGTTGTACGACTGGTCGCGGTCCGACAGAGGCTGGATGGCGCGCAGGGTCTTGAGTTCGGCCAGGGTGAAGTCGGTGACAAACCAGCCTTCCTCCTCTACGCCATCGACCACTTTCTTGGTCTTGCGGCCCGCAAACTCGGCGCGGGTGGAGACATCCGTGGTGCCCGTGATGTTGGGCTCATGGCGGGCAACCAGCACACCGTCCTTGGTGGCGACCAGGTCGGGCTCGATAAAGTCGGCGCCCATGTCGATGGCCAGCTTGTAGCCCTCCAGCGTGTGGTCGGGCCGGTAGCCCGCCGTGCCCCGGTGGCCGATCACCAGAGGCTTGTCGCCGTTCAGGGTGGGGTACGGATAGTTGTCGCTGCCGCCGCAGGCTGCCAGCGTGGCCACCATGGCCAGCGCTCCCCATTTCACACCAGTGATGTGCATGCTCTTCTCCTCGCTATGTTGTTGGTAGAACCGCCGAACTGTGGGGTCGGCATGTGACAAGACCATGACGTCCTTTTGGCAAACGCATGACGGTCGCACCACACATCAACCGCACCAATATGTGGCGAATATCTCGGCCACATTCCCCACCATTGTGCATAGGCATCGGCATGAACGTATAACTTTTGAACATAATTCGATGTTGCAGTGCGCCAAACCGGTGCGTTAGCGATCTTTGACGTTGTTGACCTTTTGATGCTGAAAGCCTTTTGAACCATGAAACACGCGACCGCCGAGAGCTTCCTTTCCCACGTGGCGCTCCGCAACCCCGGCCAGCCGGAATTCCTGCAAGCCGTCACCGAAGTGATGGAAAGCCTCTGGCCGTTCATTGCGCAGCACCCGCGCTATGCCGAGCATGGTCTGCTGGAGCGGCTGGTGGAGCCCGAGCGCATCGTGATGTTCCGCGTGTCCTGGGTGGACGACCATGGCGGCGTGCAGGTCAACCGGGGCTACCGCATCCAGCACAGCATGGCGATTGGCCCGTACAAAGGCGGCTTGCGTTTTCATCCGTCGGTCAACCTGTCGGTGCTCAAGTTCCTGGCGTTTGAGCAGACGTTCAAGAACGCGTTGACCACGCTGCCCATGGGTGGTGGCAAGGGCGGTTCCGACTTCGACCCCAAGGGCAAGAGCCCTGGCGAAGTCATGCGCTTTTGCCAGGCGTTCGTGACCGAGCTGTACCGCCATGTGGGCCCCGACACCGATGTGCCCGCCGGCGACATCGGCGTGGGCGGCCGCGAGGTGGGCTTCATGGCGGGCATGTACAAAAAGCTGGCCAACAACGCAGCCAGCGTGTTCACCGGCAAGGGCCTGTCGTTCGGCGGCTCGCTGATCCGCCCTGAAGCCACAGGCTACGGCACGGTGTACTTTGCGCAGGAAATGCTCAAGACCCGAGGCCGTTCGTTCGACGGCCTGCGCGTGTCGGTGTCCGGTTCGGGCAACGTGGCGCAATACGCCGTGCAAAAGGCGATGGAGCTGGGCGCCAAGGTGGTGACGGTGTCGGACTCCAGCGGCACCGTGGTGGACGAGGATGGCTTCACTCCCGAAAAGCTCGCCATCCTGATGGATGTGAAGAACCACCTCTACGGCCGCGTGAGCGACTACGCCGCCCGCACGGGTGTGAAGTTTGAAGCCGGTGTCCGCCCCTGGCATGTGAAGGTGGACGTGGCCCTGCCCTGCGCCACGCAAAACGAGCTGGACGAGAACGACGCGAAAACGCTGATCCAGAACGGCGTGCTCTGCGTGGCCGAGGGCGCCAACATGCCCTCGACCATCGAGGCCGCCAAGGCCTTTGAGGCCGCAGGCGTGCTGTACGCCCCCGGCAAGGCCAGCAACGCAGGCGGCGTGGCCACATCTGGCCTGGAGATGAGCCAGAACGCCGCCCGCCTGTCCTGGCCCCGCGAGGAGGTGGACGCCCGACTGCTGCAGATCATGCAGGGCATCCACGCAGCCTGCCTGCACTACGGCAAGCGCGCCGATGGCAGCGTGAGCTACATCGACGGCGCCAACATCGCCGGCTTCGTGAAGGTGGCCGACGCCATGCTGGCGCAGGGCGTGGTGTAAGGGGAAGGGCCGGGCCTTGGAACGTGTTTGCGTTCCAACAGCCTGTTCACACAGCAAATCACTGGGGCTTCGGCCCCTTTGTTTTTGGCGCGCAGCGCAGTGCAGGCTATGCTGCACTTGAAAACCAATACGCACACTTTCGGGAGTCCGCCGTGGAAATCTTCAGCTTCTTGAACGTCATGGTCGAAAAGGGAGGCTCGGACCTCTTTTTCAGTGTCGGTGCGCCGGTCAATCTCAAGATCGAAGGGGTCACGCACCCGTTGAAGATGCCCGCCTTGCTGCCCGGCCAGGTCAAGCAGCTGGCCTACGCGGTGATGAACGAAAAGCAGATCGGCGAGTTCGAGGCCAAGCAGGAGATGAACCTGTCGATCTCGGCCGAGAACCTGGGGCGCTTTCGGGTCAATGTATTCGTGCAGCGCGGCGAAACCGGCATGGTGGTGCGCTACATCAAGAACAAGATCCCGCCACTGGCCGCGCTGGGCCTGCCCCCGGTGCTGGAAAAGCTGGTGCTGCGCAAGCGCGGCCTGGTGCTGGTGACCGGGGCCACGGGCTCGGGCAAATCGACCACGCTGGCGTCGATGATCAACTACCGCAACGAGAACGTCACGGGCCACATCCTCACCATCGAAGACCCGCTGGAGTTTTTGCACGCGCACAAGCGCTCGGTGGTGGACCAGCGCGAGGTGGGCATCGACACGCAGTCGTACGAAGAGGCCCTGAAGAATGCGCTGCGCGAGGCGCCGGACGTGATCATGATCGGCGAGATCCGCGACCGCAACACCATGAAGCAGGCCATCGCCTATGCCGAGACCGGCCACCTGTGCCTGTCCACGCTGCACGCCAACAACGCCAACCAGGCCATGGAGCGGGTCATCAACTTCTTCCCCGAAGACGCCCACCACCAGCTACTGATGGACCTGAGCCTGAACCTGGCCGGCGTGATCTCTCAGCGCCTGATCCCCGGCCTGCACGAAAAGCTGGTGCCTGCGGTGGAGGTGATGCTCAACTCGCCCTACATCGCCGACCTGATCGCCAAGGGTGAGTTCTCGGGCATCAAGGAGGCCATGGGCCACAGCACCGAGATCGGCATGTGCACCTTTGACCAGGCGCTGTACCAGCTCTACACCGACAGCCGCATCTCGCTGGACGAGGCCCTGCACAACGCAGACTCGCGCACCGACCTGGCGCTGCGCGTGCGCCTGGCGGCCGGCGTGACCACGCAGGATGCAGGAGAGCTTTCCATCGATACCTCCTCGCCCATGCAGTCGGCCTCGCGGCTGTCGTGAACGGCGTGCTGGCGCCAGCGCCGGGACGGCGCCAGGGATATCGTCTGCTCCACCACTGCAAGCCACCGGCTCCCGTGCTTGATCCTCACCGAACTTTTGTACCTGCGCCAGAATCAGTCGGACGATGAAACGAATCCCTCTTCTTGCATCCCTGGGGCTGGTGGTGGCCGTGAGCGTGGGTTGCGCCACCCTTGACGCCAAGCAGCGCGAATGGATCTTCCAGCCCAGCGACCGCAGCTGGGGCGGCGCGCCGTCCACCGAAGGCATGCAGGACGTCTGGATCGAGTTCGCCTCCGACGCCAGCGGCAAGGCCGAGCGCCTGCACGGGCTGTGGCTGCCCCACACCCAGGCCAAGGCGCCAGTGCTGCTGTACCTGCACGGCGCGCGCTGGAACGTGGCGGGCTCGTCAGGCCGCATCCGGCGCATGCAGGAGCTGGGCTTTTCGGTGCTGGCCATCGACTACCGGGGCTTTGGGCGCAGCAGCGCAGGCCTGCCTTCCGAGGCCACCGCGGCCGAGGACGCCCGCGCCGCCTGGAACTGGCTGGCCGAGCAGCACCCGGACAAGCCGCGCTACATCTTCGGCCACTCGCTGGGCGGCGCCATTGCGATCGATCTGGCGCGCCAGGTGCCGGATGAAAAGGGCACCATCGTCGAAGGCACCTTCACCAGCATCCCCGACGTGGTCAGCACCTTCAAGTGGGGCTGGCTGCCGGTGTCGCCCCTTATCACGCAGCGGTTCGAATCCATCCGCAAGGTGGCCGAGATCGGCTCGCCGCTGCTGGTTGTGCATGGCAGCGACGACAGCCTGATCCGCCCCACGCTGGGCCGCCAGCTGTACGAGGCAGCGCGGGAGCCGAAGCAGTTTGTGCTGGTGGAAGGTGGCTCGCACCACAACACCAACTCTGTGGGCCAACGGCAGTACCGCGAGGCCGTGGCCTCGCTGTTTCACCTGAAGTAGGCGTATCGTCAGCGGCGCACCGCCTGCGCCAGCGCCGCCCAGGCCTTGAGGGTGAGCGGGTGGGTAAAGCCTGCCCCCGCCACGGGGTGGGACGACAGCTTGACCACCACCATCTCGGCGGCAGGGTTCACATGGATGAACTGGCCGTGGATGCCTGCAGCCTCGTAGGCGCCGTCGGCGTTGTGCAGCACCCACCACTGGTTGCGGTAGCTGTAGCCCGGCCGAAAGGCCATCCCCCCCATCTTGAACTTCTCGCGGTCGCCGCCCTTGGCCGTATCGTCGATCACGGCCTTGTCAAAAATCTTCTGGCCGTTGAAGCTGCCGCCCAGGCGCAGCATCTCGCCAAACCGCGCCAGATCGCGCGCCGTGGCATTGAGCCCCGCGCCCTGCAGGGGCGTGCCCACGCTGTCCACCATCACATGGGCGTCTTCCTCGGTGCCCAGCTTTTGCCAGATGTTGTCGCTCATCAACTCCGCCCAGTGTTTGCCGGTAGCGCGCGACACGATCCAGCCCAGCACCTCAGAATGCACGGTGCGGTACACAAAACCTGCGCCGTGTTCGCCTTCCTTCTTGAGCATCTTGAGGAAGTCGTAGACATTGGTCGGCCCCTGGTAACCAGGCGGACGGGGCAGCAGGCCGCTGGACCAGCTGTAGCCAAAAATCTCGGTGGTGGGGTCGGTGTAGACCTCGCGGAAGCGCACGGCGCCCGTCATGTCCATCACATCGCGCACCTTCATGTCGCCCCAGGCCGATTCGGCCAGCTCCGGCACGTACTTGGTCACCAGCGCCTCGGGGTCGATCTTGCCCTCGTGCGCCAGCTGCGCCGCCATGAGCCCGGTGAACGACTTGGTGACCGAGAAGAGCAGATGCGGCGAGTAGGGCTTCATCTGGTTGTCGTAGCGCTCGTACACCACGCGGCCCTTGTGCATCACCACCAGCGCATCGGTGTAGGTACGGGTGAACCATTGGTCCACCGTGATGGGCTGGCCCTTGTCGTCATCGAATGCCACTGCGCCCAGTGGTCGCGGGTCGGCCGGCAACGCAGATGGTGCCGCCGCGCCCCGGCGGATATTGCGCGTGGGCTGCAGCTCGCGCAGGTGCTGCACGGCCCAGCGCAGCTGCGGGTATTTGTACGAGTTGCTCAGGTCCACACGCTGCGCCCCTTCGGGTGGGAAGGTGCTCATGTAGCCCAGCTTGTCCAGCGTCACGGTCTCGGGCGCCGGTAGCGCCGGGGCCTGCGCCTGGGCTGGGGCCGCAAAGGCAACACCCAATGCCGCCGCAGCGCAGGCTGCCCGCCACAGCGCGGCGGGGGATGCGCCAGAACGCCGGGGCTGCGCAGGATGCGCAGGGTGAGCGGTTTGCGCCGCAGAGGCGCTGTGAGTCTTGTGCATGGCTTGTCTCCTTGTGGTGTTGTGTTGTGTTGCTTGATGCAGCATCCGGGCGAAGCGTCCCTCAGAACAGCGTCCAAGGCATGACGGGCTGCCAGCCACCGCCCCACCATGGTGCTGCGCCCCGCGCAAGGCAGGATGTCACCCGCGCGACCTTTGTCATACATAAATTTGCGCAAGTTCTCACCGCCTGGGTCCACCGCCCTGCCTGCAGCGCGCCCACCCCTTCTGGTACGCTCAGACAGATATGTCTGCCCCCTCAGCCACCGCAGCGTCTGCGGCCGCCCCTGTCTCAATCCATCCCGGCCTGGCCATTCTGGTGCTGGCCCTGCTCCTGTCCATCCAGCCCGTCACCACCGACCTGTATCTGCCCGCCCTGCCCGCGCTCACCCGCAGCCTGGGCGCCCCCATGGCGGCCGCGCAGCTCACGCTCAGCGGTCTGTTGCTCGCGTTTGGTTGCTCGCAAATGGTGTGGGGCCCGCTGTCTGACCGCTATGGTCGCCGCCCCATCCTGCTGGCTGGGCTCACCATCTACACCGTGGCCTCGCTGGGCAGTGCCTTTGCGCCGACCATGGGCCTGCTCATTCTGTGGCGCATCGCCCAGGGTGCTGCCATGGGGGCCGTGGTGATGTGCGCGCGCGCCATCGTGCGCGACCTGTACACCCCGCTGGAGGGCGCTCGCGCCATGTCCAAGGCGCTTACTGGGCTGGGTATCGTGGCCTGCATCTGCGCGCCCATGGGTGGCCTGCTGAGCGAATGGCTGGGCTGGCGTGCTGCACTGCTGGCACTCACGGTGTACGCCGTGGTCACGCTGGCGCTGGTGGCCTTGCGCTTGCCCGAGACCCTGGCCCACCGCAACCCCCAAGCGCTGCAGCCCCGTGCGCTGGTGGGCACCTGGCAACAGGTGTTGCGCAGCCCCACCTTCTGGGCGTTTTCGCTGCAGACCACGGCCACCTATGGCGGGCTGTTCACCTTTCTGGCGTCGTCCTCGTTCGTCTACATCGACGTGCTGGGCCTCACGCGCACCATGTATGGCTGGGTCATGGCGTCTGCCTGCGTGGCCTACTTTGCGGGCACCTTTGTGTGCCGCGCTCTGCTGGCGCGGTTTGGCCTGCAGCGCACGGTGGCCATTGCCGGGGCCTTGAGCGCCGGGGGCGGCACGCTGATGGCGCTGGTGGCCTGGATGGGCTGGCACCACCCCTGGGCACTGACGCTGCCGTTCTACCTGTTCATGGTGGCGCACGGCATCCACCAGCCCTGCGGGCAAAGTGGCGCGGTGGGGCCCTTCCCCAAGGCGGCGGGCGTCGCATCGGCCCTGAACGGCTTCACGATGATGCTGGCGGCCTTTGCCATTGGTGGCTGGCTGGGCCTGCGGCTCGATGGCACGGTGTGGCCGCTGGTCAACGGCATCTGGTTCTGGTCGGTGGTGCTGGCCGTGATCTCGTGGACGCTGGTGCAGAAGTTTGGAGCGCCCCGTGAGCACGCCTGACACTCTACCTACCATCGCCCTGGCGGGCCCCACGGCGTCGGGCAAGACCGCCGGCGCGCTGGCGCTGGCCGCCGTGCTGGGCAAACAGGGCCGGCCGGTCGAGATCATCAGCGTGGACTCGGCCCTGGTGTACCGGGGCATGGACATTGGCACCGCCAAGCCCACGCCCGACGAGCGCGCCGCCGTGCCGCACCACCTCATCGACATCCGCGATCCGCTGCAGGCCTACAGCGCCGCCGAGTTTGTGCAGGACGCCACCCGGCTCATCGCCGAGATCCGCGCGCGCGGCGCACTGCCCCTGCTGGTGGGCGGCACCATGCTGTACTTCAAGGCACTGTTTGATGGCATTGACGACATGCCCGCCGCCGACCCCGAGGTACGCGCCAAGATCGAAGCCCAGGCGGCCGAGCAGGGCTGGCCCGCCCTGCATGCCGAGCTGGCGCGTGTGGACCCAGTGACGGCCGCGCGCCTGGCCCCCGGCGACAGCCAGCGCATTCAACGTGCACTGGAGGTGTGGCATGTCTCGGGCCAGCCGTTGTCGAGCTTTCACACTATTAAAAAAGTAGCAGACAACACGAGTAACACCGGCGCTAGCGCGCTTTTTTCCTTGGAACCCGACAACCGGGCCTGGCTGCACGAGCGCATCGCCCAGCGTTTCGACACCATGCTGGCCGGAGGATTCATTGATGAGGTGGCGGCCCTGCGCGCACGCGGTGACCTGCATCCCGACCTGCCCTCCATGCGCTGCGTAGGCTACCGGCAGGTGTGGGAGGAGCTTGACTTCCAGGCCAGCCGTCCTGCGGGCACCCCGTTGAACACTGCCTTCCTGCGCGAACGCGGCATTGCCGCCACACGGCAACTGGCCAAGCGCCAGATCACCTGGCTGCGCAGCATGCCGCAGCGCCAAGCCATCGCCTGCGACCAGCCCCATGCCGTGGCCACGCTGGTGCAGGCCGTGCTGCAACGCCTGGAGCAGCCCACGCCATGACGCTGCTGCGTGTGGAGAACCTGGGCAAGCACTACGGCAGCACGCCGGTGTTCGCCAACGTGCAGTTCGCCGTGGCACCCGGCGAGTTTGTGGCCATCGTGGGCGATTCGGGCGTGGGCAAGTCCACCCTGCTCAACTGCCTGGCGGGGCTGGATACTTGGGACACCGGCGGCATCACCCACGGCACCACCGACCTGGGCCAGCTCGACGACACCGCCCGTGCGCTGTGGCGCCGTGCGCATGTGGGCTTTGTGTTCCAGGCCTTCCACGTGCTGCCGCACCTGGACGTGGCGCAGAACGTGGCCCTGCCGCTGATGCTGCTGGGCCAAACCGACGCGGCCCGGGTGCAGCACATGCTGGCCGCCGTGGGCCTGGAGGCCTTCAGCGCACGGCTGCCGCAGCAGCTCAGCGGCGGCCAGCTGCAGCGCGTGGCCATCGCCCGCGCACTGGTACACCGCCCCGCCCTGCTGCTGGCCGACGAGCCCACCGGCAACCTCGATCCCACCACTGCCACGCGCGTGATGGACCTGCTGCTGGCGCAGACACGCGAGCACGGCGCATCGCTGGTGCTGGTCACCCATTCCGACGCTGCTGCGGCGCGGGCCGACCGGGTGCTGCGCCTCACTGCCAGCGGCATCGCCGCCTAGGCAAACCCGAACTTCAGCGAAGGCGTGGAGCGGATCACACAACCCAGCGCAGCGGTTCTGGCTAGGCGCTGCGTCGCAGGCAGTACTTTTAGTACGACAAGACGCAGCAACAACGCCAGAAGGGTTGTGTGAGCCGCGCTCACTCGATGTTCAGCCGCTGCGCCGCCTTGTTCACCTTCTTGGGCAGGTTCAGCGTCAGCACGCCGTTGTCGTACTTGGCCTTGGCCTGCGCGGCGTCCACATCGGCGGGCAGCTGGAAGCTGCGGGCCACAGCGCCAAAGTAGCGCTCGCTGCGCAGCACCTTTTCGCCCTCGCGCTTTTCATCGTGCTGGCGCACCTCGGCACGCAGGCTCACCACATTGCCTTCGAGCGAGACATGGATGTCCTCCTTGGCCACGCCGGGCACCTCGGCCTGCACCGTGTAGCCACCTTCGGTTTCCTTCACATCCACCTTGATCTGGCTGGGCGAAGGCAGGTTGTCGCCATGCAGCGGGCGCACGTAAAAGCCGGGGGCAATGTCCTTGAAAAAGTCGTCAAACAGACTGCCACGGGTCACAAGAGAGTTCATGGTTTTGGCTCCTGAAAAGGGGTTGAAACAGACAACTGAGCCAGCGCAGGAGGGCGGGCCCTGACTCCAAGATAGGCCTGCGGTATCGCGGCTTCAAGGGGGTTGAAATGCAAGGTTGATGTGCGTCAAAAACCCAGGCTCCCAACGCCTGCGGCCACAATGCTGGCCATGCTCGCCCTGCTCCGCACCTTCTCCTGGCAAGACCTGCGCCACCACCCCTGGCGCAGCGCCGCAGCGGTGGCGGCCGTGATGCTGGGTGTGGCGCTGGCGTTTGCGGTGCATGTGATCAATGCGTCGGCGCTGGACGAGTTCTCGCAGGCCGTGCGCGCCGTCAACGGCCAGCCCGACCTGGAGCTGCGCGCCATGCAAGGCAGCCTGCCCGAGACGCTGTACGAACGCCTGGCCACCGACCCGCAAGTGGCCCGCGCCAGCCCGCTGCTGGAGCTGTCGGCCGTAGCGCAAGCAGCTACAACAGCGGGCGCCAAAGACCTGTCCCTTCGCACTCCCATCCGCGTGCTGGGCGCTGATGCACTGCTGCTGCCCACCATGGCCCCGGCACTGGTGCCGCGCCCCTGGGACAGCGCCGACCGGTTCGCCCTCTTCGCACCCGCCACAGTGTTCCTCAACACGGCCGCGCTGCAGGTGCTGGGGCTTTCTGCCGCCGCTCCAGCACCACCCTCGCCCCTGCCCCGCCTCACGCTGCAGGTGGGTTTGCAACAGGCGCTCACGGTGCAGGTGGCGGGCACCGTGACCGCCGGCGGCGCGCCGCTGGCCGTGATGGACATTGGCGCTGCGCAAGACCTGTTTGGCCGTGCAGGCGCACTCACCCGCATCGACCTGCAACTGCAGCCCGGCACCGACCGCACTGCGTGGGAGACCGCACTGCGCGCGCAGCCCGGCTGGCCTGCCAACCTGGTGCTGGCGCAGCCCGGCGATGCCACCCAGCGCATCAGCAACCTGTCACGCGCCTACCGGGTCAACCTGACGGTGCTGGCGCTGGTGGCACTGTTCACCGGGGCGTTTCTGGTGTTCTCGGTGCTGGCCCTCAGCGTGGCGCAGCGCGGGCCGCAGTTTGCGCTGCTGGCCGTGCTGGGCGCCACACCTCGCCAGCGGCTGGCGCTGGTGCTGGCAGAGTCGGCAGCGCTGGGCCTGCTGGGCAGCGTGCTGGGCATCGCCCTGGGCACCGCGCTGGCCGCCACCGCATTGCAACTGCTGGGCGGCGACCTGGGCGGCGGCTACTTTGCGGGCGTGCGGCCCGCGCTGCAATGGAGCGCCCCCCCCGCCCTGGTGTACGGCGCACTGGGCGTGGCGGCCGCCTTGGCAGGTGGCTGGTGGCCCGCCCGCGCCGCGCAGACCCTGCCCCCGGCCCAGACCCTGAAGGGCCTCGGCGCCGCAGCCAGCCAGGCGGACAAGGGCACTCTTGGTATCGTTTTGATAGCTACCGGGGCAATTTTGACTAGCGCTCCACCCGTATTTGGCATTCCACTGGCTGCCTACGTCGCCATTGCCCTGCTGCTGGTGGGCGGCATCGCCCTGCTGCCCTGGGGCATGGCCCGGTTGCTGGCGTGGCTGCAGCCCCTGGCCGCACGCCATGCACTGCCACTGCTGGCGCTGGAGCGCGCGCGGCGCATGCGCGGTAGCGCGGCCGTCGCGGTGGGCGGTGTGGTCGCGTCCCTCAGCCTGGCCGTGGCGCTGACGGTGATGGTGTCCAGCTTTCGCGGCTCGGTCACGCAGTGGCTGGACGCGGTGCTGCCGTCGCCGCTGTACGTGCGCTCGGCCATCGGTGGAGGCGGCACGGGCGGCGGGGAGGCCGCGTTGCTGCCTGCGGGCTTTGCAGAAGCCGTAGCCCAGTTGCCGGGGCTGGACCGCGTGCAGCCCCTGCGCGCCAGCCCACTGCAGCTGTCCCCCACTCTGCCCGCCCTCACAGTGCTGAACCGCCCCTTGGGCGATGAGCCTGCGCAGACCCTGCCCCTGGTGGGCGAGGCCCTGCCGGTGCCCCCCGGCCGCACCGGCGTGTACATCAGCGAGGCCGTGGTGGACCTGTACGGCCTGCGCCCCGGCATGGAGTGGCCTGCACTTTCCAAGGCTTTTAGCGCCCAAGCGCTAGAGAATCATGCGCCCGCAGCTATCTTTTACATAGCAGGCATCTGGCGGGACTACGCCCGGCAAACCGGCGCCGGGGTAATGGACCGCGCCGTGTGGCTGCGCCTGACCGGCGACGCCCGCACCAGCGACCTGGCCCTGTGGCCCAGCGAGGGCACCGATGTGTCGGCCCTGAAGGCGTCCATCCGCGCGCTCGCCGCAACGCAAGCCGGCCGCCAACCCTCCACTGCGGCGGGTGGCACCACGGGCGACGGCAACGAGGCCCTGGTGGAATTCAGCTCCGCCGCCACCATCCGCGAACGCTCGCTGCGCATCTTCGACCGCAGCTTTGCCGTTACCTACTGGCTGCAGGCCGTCGCCATCGGCATCGGCCTGTTCGGCGTGGCCGCCAGCTTCAGCGCCCAGGTGCTGGCCCGTCGCAAGGAGTTCGGCCTGCTCGCCCACTTAGGCCTCACACGGCGGCAAATCCTGACCGTGGTGGCGGGCGAAGGAGCCGCGTGGACGGCGGTGGGTGCAGCGGCGGGGGTGCTGCTGGGGCTGGCTGTGTCCGTGGTGCTGGTGCACGTGGTCAACCCGCAGAGTTTTCACTGGACGATGGATTTGGCGGTGCCGGGTTGGAGGTTGCTGGGGCTGTGTGCTGCCGTTGTTGTGTCGGGCACGGTCACCGCATGGCTGGCGGGCCGGGCGGCGGCGGGAAGGGATGCGGTGATGGCGGTGAAGGAGGATTGGTGAAGATACAAGCTACCCCATGGAACACCGCGACAATGCAACTATGTCTTTTCAACAGAACACCTCCGGACCTTGCCACCCTCAAGATCGCGCCCCCTGGCTGCACGAAGCCATCGCCCGCATCGAAGCCGACTACCAGCGCAGTGCCGACACCCACCTGATCCCGCTGCGCTTGCCCGCGTTTGCTGCGCATGGCATTGACCTGTACCTCAAGGACGAATCCACCCACCCCACGGGCAGCCTGAAGCACCGGTTGGCGCGGTCGCTGTTTTTGTATGCGCTGTGCAATGGCTGGGTGCATGAGGGGTCGACCATCGTCGAGTCGTCTAGCGGCTCCACGGCGGTGAGTGAGGCTTACTTTGCCCGGCTGCTGGGGTTGCCGTTTGTGGCGGTGATGCCGCGCAGCACGTCGCCAGAAAAGATCGCTCAGATCGAGTTCCATGGTGGGCGTTGCCACTTTGTGGACAGTGCGGGCGCGGTGTATGACGCTGCGCGTGCGATTGCCGAGCAGACAGGCGGCCACTACATGGACCAGTTTACCTATGCCGAGCGCGCTACCGACTGGCGCGGCAACAACAACATTGCCGAGAGCATGTTCACGCAGATGGCGCGCGAGCCGCACCCTGTGCCGCGCTGGATTGTGGTGGGCGCGGGCACGGGTGGCACCAGCGCCACCATTGGCCGCTATGTGCGCTACCAGCGCCATGCCACGCAGGTGTGTGTGGCCGACCCAGCGGGGTCGGTGTTCAGCGCCTACCACCGCACGGGCGATGCGCAGTTGACGGCGCCAGGATCCCGCATTGAAGGCATTGGTCGCCCACGGGTGGAGCCAAGCTTCATCCGCACGCTGGTGGACCGCATGGTGGACGTGGCGGACTGCGAGTCCATCGCCGCCATGCGCGCGCTGTCGCAGTTGCTGGGACGGCGCGTGGGGCCGTCCACCGGCACCAACTTTGTGGCCATGCTCGCACTGGCCAGCGAGATGCGCGAGCGGGGCGAGCGCGGCTCCATCCTGTCGCTGCTGTGTGATGCGGGCGAACGGTACTTGCCCACGTATTTCGACACTGAATGGGTGGACCGCACGTTTGGTGATTGCTCGGCCGCACAGCAGAAGATAGCCGCACTGATCGGCTGACGCCCGCTCCCCTCCGCACCATGCCCTTTTCTGCTTTGCCTCCAGGCCTGTTGACGCAACCAAGTGGCCCTCTGGCCACGCGACGCCAGTGGCTGGTAACGCGGGTGCCCGTGGGCCTGGCAGCCGTCGGTGCTGCAGGGTGGTTGCCCGAGACAGCGCATGCATTGCCTGCACGGGCGTTGAGCTTTCCCCGTGACCACGGCAGCCACCCGGAGCTGCGTACTGAGTGGTGGTACATCACCGGCCAGGTGCAGGCGCAGGGGCAACCGTGGGGCTTTCAGATCACATTCTTTCGCTCGCGGGTCGATGCAACGCAACAGCTGCAGTCGGCGTTTGCTGCCAAACACCTGCTGTTCGCGCACGCCGCCATCACCGATGTGCGCGGGCAGCGGCTGGTGCATGACCAGCGCATTGCGCGCGCAGGGTTTGGTGTGGCGCAAGCCAGCGAGGCCGACACCCGCATCCGCCTGCAGGACTGGACGCTGGAACGCAGGGACACGGCACGCGGCAAGCCAGACTTTGCAGCCAGCCGCTACATCACACACATCGTGGGCAGCGAGTTTGGGCTGGACCTGGTGTTTGACAGCACCCAGCCCGTGCTGTTGCAAGGGCAGCAGGGGCTGTCCCGCAAGGGGCCGGACGCCGAGCAGGCCAGCTACTACTACAGCCAGCCTCAGCTCACCGTCAGCGGTACCTTGCAGGTGGGCAACAAACGCATGGTGGTGACGCCCGACACGGGCCGCGCCTGGATGGACCACGAGTGGAGCGAGGCCCTGCTGCACCCCGAGGCCCAGGGGTGGGACTGGATTGGCATGAACCTGCATGATGGAAGTGCGCTCACGGCCTTCCGACTGCGGCGGGCTGATGGCACCGCGCTGTGGGCGGGCGGATCGTGGCGGGCACCCGGGCAGCCGGTGCAGGTGTTTGGCGCACAGTCTGTGGCGTTCACCCCCTTGCGGTGGTGGGCCAGCCCGCGCAGTGGCGCGCGCTACCCGGTGCAGTGGCGGGTGGAAACGCCCGCAGGCAGCTTTGACGTGAATGCGCTGCTGGAAAGCCAGGAGCTGGACAGCAGCGGTTCAACGGGGGCCATCTATTGGGAAGGGCTGTCGGACCTGATGAGCGCCAGAGGCCAACCCATAGGTAGGGGCTACCTGGAGATGACTGGATACGCAAAGCCGCTGCGCCTGTAAAAGCAGCAGCGGCTTGATGTCAGAAAGATACCGCCAGATCGGGCGGTGTCACATCTTCAATGCTTGGCAGAGTTGCCTGCGCGGCGCTGCGCCAGCCAGGCAATGATCTCGCCCATGATGCCGCGGCGGAAAGCCAGCACGCAGATCACGAAGATCAGGCCCGTGACCATGGTGACGGATTCGCCCAGGGTCTTGAACCATTCCACGCTGGTCAAGGCGGCCAACAGGTTGCCGAATTCGCCGATCTTGTTCTCCAGCAGCACCACCACGGCCGAGCCGATGAGCGGGCCCGACAGCGTGCCCAGGCCGCCTACCAGCGTCATCAGGATGACCTGGCCCGACGCGGTCCAGTGCACATCGGACAGCGTGGCAAAGCCGAGCACCAGGGTCTTGAGAGAGCCTGCCAGGCCCGCCAGAGCCGCCGACAACACAAAGGCCAGCAGCTTGAAGCGGTGCGTGTCATAGCCCAGCGAGATCGCGCGGGGCTCGTTCTCCTTGATGCCCTTGAGCACCTGGCCAAACGGCGAGTGGATGGTGCGCACGATCAGCAAGAACGCTGCGACCACGATGACCAGCGCGACGTAGTACATGACGAGGTCGCTTTGCAGATCGATCACGCCAAACAGCTTGCCGCGCGGCACACCCTGCAAGCCATCCTCACCACCCGTGAAGGGGGCTTGGAGACAGGCAAAGAACAGCATCTGCGCCAGCGCCAATGTGATCATGGAGAAGTAGATGCCCTGGCGGCGAATGGCCAGCCAGCCAAACAGCAGGCCCAGCAGCGCGCCACCGGCGGTGCCGAGCAGCAGGCCTACTTCAGGCGTCAGGCCCCACACCTTGATGGCGTGGCCAGCCACATAGGCGGCGCCACCGAGGAAGGCCGCATGGCCAAAAGACAGCAGGCCGGTGTAACCGAGCAGCAGGTTGAACGCAGAAGCAAACAGTGCAAAGCACATGAGCTTCATCACGAAGACGGGATAGGCGCCGAGAAAAGGCGCGGCAATGAGGGCCAGCAACAGCAGGCCGTAACCAATGGTGGCAGTGTTCTTGGAATTCATGCTGGCGGCCCCTTATTTTTCTTTGCCGAACAGGCCGGCGGGGCGAATGAGAAGAACGATGACCATGATGACAAACACCACGGTGGAAGACGCTTCAGGGTAGAACACCTTGGTGAAACCTTCGATCACTCCCAGGCCCAGCCCGGTCAAGATGGAGCCCATGATGGAGCCCATGCCGCCAATCACGACCACGGCAAACACCACGATGATCAGGTTCTGGCCCATGAGCGGGGTGACCTGGTACACGGGAGCGGCCAGCACACCGGCAAAGGCAGCCAGCGCAGCGCCGAAGGCGTAGGTCAGGGTCACCATCACCGGCACGTTGAT
This sequence comes from Acidovorax sp. GW460-11-11-14-LB4, assembly GCF_059423685.1. NCBI lineage: Bacteria > Pseudomonadati > Pseudomonadota > Betaproteobacteria > Burkholderiales > Comamonadaceae > Acidovorax > Acidovorax sp. GW460-11-11-14-LB4. The sequence goes on from NZ_JBWKYJ010000019.1 coordinate 19,541, forward strand.
GCCGAAGGCTTCCACCAGGCGCGGGTTTTCAGTACCGGCGCGCAGATAGGCGCCGAGCTTGGTTTTTTCGATCACGTACCAGGTGCCGATACACACCACCACCGAGGCCACCACCACCCACGCACGGTAATTGGGCATGATCATGAAGCCGAGGTTGGTCGCGCCTTCTAGCAGCTCGGGAGTGTCGTAGCCCAGGCCCGACACGCCATAGATGGAGCGAAACACGCCTTCGATCAGCAGGGTCAGACCCAGCGTGAGCAGCAGCCCGTACAGGTGATCAAGCTTGTAGATCCAGCGCAGCAGCAAGCGCTCGATCAGCACCCCAAACAGCCCCACCAAGAGCGGCGCCAGCACCAGCATCAACCAGTAGTTGATGCCGAAGTAGTTCATGGCCATCCATGTCAGCAATGCCCCGGTCATGAACAGTGCACCGTGCGCAAAGTTGATGACGTTGAGCAGGCCAAAGATCACAGCCAGCCCCAGGCTGAGGATTGCGTAGAACGATCCGTTGACCAGCCCCAGAAGGAGCTGGCTCAACAGGCCGGGCAATGAGACACCAAAGATTTCCATGGGAGGCAGCAGCAGGTGGAGAGAGTTCAGGTCAGAGGGCCACACCGGGACCGGCGTCCCGCTGGGACAGCTTGGCCGGCGTGGGCCCTCTCAGGGGTTTACTTCCAGAGCGGGCACTTGCTCTCGGCCTTGGTGGTGAACACGGAGTCACCAGGCAGCTTCTTGATCAGCTTGTAGTAGTCCCAGGGCTTGGTGGACTCTGCAGGCTTCTTCACTTCCATCAGGTACATGTCGTGTACGTAACGGCCGTCGGCGCGCAGCTGGCCCGAGCCGAAGAAGTCGTTCATCTTCATGCCGCGCCATGTGGTCATGACCTTGTCGGCGTCCACCGACTTGGCGGCTTCCACGGCCTTGAGGTAATTCATGGTGGCCGAGTAGTCAGCCGCCTGGATTTCGGTTGGCATGCGCTTGGTCTTCTCGAAGAAGCGGGCCGAGAACTTGCGGGTCTCGTCGTTCAGATCCCAGTACCAGCTGGTGGTGAACTGCAGGCCTTCGGTGTTGCGCAGGCCCAGGCTGTGCACATCGGAGATGAAGATCAGCAGGCCGGCGAGCTTCATGCTTTTGCCGATGCCGAACTCCTTGGCAGCCTTGATGGAGTTGATGGTGTCACCACCTGCATTGGCCAGGCCCAGGATCTGTGCCTTGGAGTTCTGTGCCTGCAGCAGGAAGGACGAGAAGTCGGACGCGTTCAGCGGGTGGCGCACAGCGCCCACCACGTTGCCGCCCTTGGCCTTGACCACGGCGGTGGTGTCGGCTTCGAGCGCATGGCCGAAGGCATAGTCTGCCGTCAGGAAGTACCAGCTCTTGCCGCCACCATCCACAATGGCCGAGCCCGTGCCCTTGGCCAGTGCCACAGTGTCATACGCGTAGTGCACGGTGTACGGTGTGCACTGGTCGTTGGTCAGCGCGGAGCTGGCAGCACCGTTGTTGATATAGACACGCTTTTTCTCTGCAGCGACCTTGGCCGAAGCAAGTGCGGTACCCGAGTTGGTTCCCCCAAACAGCATTGTCAGGCCTTGGGTATCGATCCACTCCCTGGCCTTGGAGGCTGCGATGTCGGCCTTGTTCTGGTGGTCTGCTGTCAGCAGCTCGATGGGCATGCCCAGCACCTTGCCGCCAAAGTCATCAATCGCCATCTGAATGGCCACTGCGCCGTTCTTGCCTTCCACGTCCGCATACAGGCTGGACATGTCGGTGATGAAACCGATCTTGACCTTGTCCTGCGCGTGCGCGGCCGAGGTGGCCAGACCTGCAACGCCCAGCATCAGTGCCAGCACTTTGAGTTGTTTCTTCATGGATTTGTCTCCTGTGGGTGTGGTGGAAGAAAATGGTGGGGAAAGGGTGTGGGCGTGGCTCAGACGCCCAGCAGTTCGTTGAGCACAGGCATCTTCGCTTCCAGCTCGGCAGCGCCGAACTTCTCCACGATGCGGCCGTGCTCCATCACGTAGAACCGGTCGGCCAGCGGTGCGGCAAAGCGGAAGTTCTGCTCAACCATGACCACGGTGTAGCCCTTTTGGCGCAGCATGGTGATCATGCGGGCCAGGGCCTGCACAATGACGGGCGCCAGGCCTTCGGAAATTTCATCGAGCAGCAGCAGGTTGGCGCCGGTGCGAAGGATGCGGGCCACGGCCAGCATCTGCTGTTCACCGCCCGACAGGCGCGTGCCCTGGCTGTTCTTGCGCTCGGCCAGGTTGGGGAACATGGCGTAGATCTCCTGCACCGACATGCCCGGCGTGCCCGTCTTGAGGGCGGGTGGCAGCAGCAGGTTTTCTTCGCACGACAGGCTGGAGAAAATGCCACGCTCTTCAGGGCAGTAGCCCACGCCCAGGTGCGCAATACGGTGCGTGGGCATGTTCACGGTTTCCACGCCGTTGATCTTGACCGAACCCTTGCGCGCACCGGTCAGCCCCATGATGGCGCGCATGGTGGTGGTGCGGCCTGCACCGTTGCGGCCCAGCAGCGTGACCACCTCGCCCGGCTGGACGACGATGTCCACGCCGTGCAGCACATGCGACTCGCCGTACCAGGCTTCGAGGTTCTTGATTTCGAGTGCGGGAGCGCCAGCCATCAGTGCGCTCCCTGCAGTTGGCCGTCGGTCGTGCCCATGTAGGCTTCCATGACTTGGGGGTTGTTGGAGACTTCTGCGTAGGGGCCTTCGGCCAGCACGGCGCCGCGCTGCAGCACGGTGATACGGTCTGCGATGGTCGACACCACCTTCATGTTGTGTTCCACCATCAGGATGGTGCGGCCTGCCGAGACCTTCTTGATGAGTTGCGTAACGCGGTCCACGTCTTCGTGGCCCATGCCCTGCGTGGGCTCGTCCAGCAGCATCAACTCGGGCTCCATGGACAGCGTGGTCGCGATCTCCAGTGCGCGCTTGCGGCCATAGGGCAGGTTCACGGTCACTTCATCGGCCAGGTCTTCCAGTCCCACCTCGGTCAGCAATTGCATGGCGCGGTCGTCCAGTTGCCGCAGGGTGCGCTCGCTGCGCCAGAAGTGAAACGAAGTGCCCAGCTTGCGCTGCAGGCCCAGGCGCACGTTCTCGATGAGTGTCAGGTGCGGGAACACGGCCGAGATCTGGAACGAGCGGATCACTCCACGGCGTGCGATCTGCGCGGGCTGCTCCCGCGTGATGTCGTGCCCGTTGAAGCGGATGACACCCGAGGTCGGCTCCAGGAACTTGGTGAGCAGGTTGAAGCACGTGGTCTTGCCCGCCCCATTGGGACCGATCAGCGCATGGATGGAGCCGCGCCGAACGGCCAGGTTCACGTCACTGACGGCGGTGAAGCCCTTGAACTCTTTGGTCAGGCTGTTGGTTTCAAGAATGACGTCGCTCATTGCGCCTTGGCCGCTCCGTAAGGTGCTGAAATGAGGAGCCTTGCAACAAGGTCTCCGGGGAGGTTGGATCGCAACGCATCGTATGTCTCCCTACCCCGCGGTAGATACTGGGACTAATGCCTATGTATAAATGCCTACGTACCCGCCCTGAGGGCGCATGGCGCTGGGGATGTACGGGCGCGGGCAGCGCGCCAATGCTCAATCTGGCGCCGTGGCTGGCACAGAAGACCACACGCGGTGGTGGTGCAGCGCCGCGCCCATCACTGACTTTTTACTGACAAGCCTTGGTATTCACCGCCGTGGGCACCACTTATATCCATAGAGGGGCCGGACCGCGCTCCTTCTGCGGCACCCAGCTGAGCCGCCTACACTGCCATGATGCCCTCCCTCCCCTCCTCCACACCCGCCCGTGGCGCCCCCCGCTCGCTCACGGGACTGCTGCCCTTTTTGCGGCCGTATCGTGCGCGCATTGCACTGTCGTTGGTGTTCCTGGTGCTGGCGGCATTGGCCACACTGGCGTTTCCCATGGCACTGCGCAATCTCATCGATGGAGGTCTGGTCTCTGCGACGGGTGACCGGGGAGCGCAGGCCATGGCCCTTCGCGGGCATTTTGAAGAGCTGTTTGCGGTGGCCATGGCACTGGGCGGGTTTTCAGCCGCGCGCTTTTATATGGTGAGCTGGCTGGGCGAGCGCGTCACCGCTGACCTGCGCAACGCCGTCTATAGCCATGTGCTGCAGCAAAGCCCCCAGTTCTTCGAGACCACCCAAACCGGCGAGGTGCTGTCGCGGCTGACGTCGGACACGACGCTGGTGCAGACCGTGGTCGGCTCATCGCTGTCCATGGGGCTGCGCAATGCGGTTCTGGGCCTGGGTGCCCTGATCATGCTGGTGTGGACGAATCCCTATGTAATGTCGGTGGTACTGCTGGCCGTCGTGCTGGTGGTGCTGCCCACGATGTGGATCGGTCGCAGGGTGCGCCGATTGTCACGCGACAGCCAGGACCGCGTGGCCGACTCCAGCGCCATCGCGGCCGAAGTGCTCAACGCCATCCCCGTGGTGCAAAGCTATACCGCAGAGCCACGCGAGGCCTCAAGGTTTGCGCGGGCCACGGAAGACGCCTTTCGCGCGGCAGTCAAGCGCACCAAGGCACGCGCCTTGCTCGTGGCCTTCATCATCATCGCCAACGCGGCCCTTCTGCTGTGGGGGTTGTACCGGGGCACAGAAGCCGTGCTGGCAGGGCAGATGAGTGCGGGCCACCTGGGCCAGACCGTGGTGTACGTGATTCTGCTAGCGAGCGCGGTGGCAGTACTGGGCGAAGTGTACGGAGACCTGCTGCGTGCTGCCGGTGCCACCGAGCGCTTGATGGAGTTGCTGTCCAGCCAATCCCCGGTGGCGAACCCAGCAATACCCAAGCGGCTGCCCACTTCGGATCAGGGGCTGGAGGTGCAGTTTGACAACGTGCAGTTTCACTACCCGTCGCGCCCGGATCAGCCCGCACTGCAGAACTTCTCGCTGCACCTGTCACCCGGAGAGACGGTGGCACTGGTGGGCGCCAGCGGGGCGGGCAAGACCACGGTGTTTCAGTTGCTGCAGCGCTTTTATGACGTGGATAGAGGCAGGGAGGCGGGTGCTCAGGGTTCACGAGAGGGACGCATCCTATTGAACGGTGTGGACATCCGCGACCTGAGCTTGGACACACTGCGCGCCCATACGGGCACCGTGCCCCAGGATGCCGTGATTTTCTCCGCCTCGGCCATGGACAACGTCCGCTATGGCCGTCCGGACGCCTCCGACGAAGATGTCATAGCGGCCACCCGGGCTGCCTTTGCGCATGACTTCATCGCAGCCCTGCCCGAGGGCTATCACACGTTTCTGGGCGAACGGGGTGTACGCCTGTCGGGCGGCCAGCGCCAACGCATCGCCATTGCCCGAGCCATGCTCAAAAATCCGCCCCTGTTGCTGCTGGACGAGGCCACCAGCGCACTGGACGCAGAAAGTGAGCGCATGGTGCAGGCCGCGCTGGACACCGCCATGCAGCGCCACACGGGCAGAAGGACCACGCTGGTGATCGCCCACCGCCTGGCCACGGTACAAAATGCCGACCGCATCGTGGTGCTGGACCACGGTCAGATCGTGGAGCAAGGCACCCACAGCGCATTGATGGTACAAGGTGGGGTGTATGCGCGTCTGGCTGCACTGCAGTTCACCAGTTGATCCCGGCACCATTCCGCAAGGTCTACCCCCTGGACCGGGTGCAGTGGCTACTGCAGGGTTTCCTTGACTGCCGCTGGCAGCGGCATGACGGCAATGCCCTCATCCAGCAGCTGCAACGCCTCCTGCGCGGTGGCCTGGCCACGAATGGCCCGATCCTGAATCTCGCCGTGGTGCATGCGCCTGGCTTCATCGGCAAACCGGGAGCCGACATCTTCGGTATTCGCGACGACCTTGCGGGCCAGCTCCAGCCACGCTGCCTGTAGTGCTGGCGGAAGCGTTAATGCCTCGACCTGCGCGCTGGAAACAGCATGTGAAACAGAAGTTGTGCCGGACGGTGCCGCCGCAGCTGCGGAGGGCTCGCGGGCGCCCAGATTCAGGCGCGGCGCGCTCAGCCGCTTGTCGATATGGACGTCTGCGCACAAAGGGCACTGCACCAACCCGCGCTGCTTCTGGCTCTGAAAGTCATCTTCAGAACCAAACCAGCCTTCGAACACATGGCCGTGCTGACATTGGAGATCCAGTACCTTCATAAGATGCATCGTACGCTGGTGAGCGCGATCCCATGATTTGCGCTACAAGGCACGTCAACGTCCAGGTGCAGAGTTGTGTTCAGAAGTGCTCGACCCCATCTGCCGGCCTACAGCTGGCAACGGGGAAGTGCCCTCAAGGCTTTTTCGAATGGCTCTGCCCGGAACCGACCGCTGCTTCAGCCGTGGCGCCGCAGCAGATACCGATAGACAAACCCGGGGAAGGCGAGCGTGAGAAACATGGTGCCGGTGATGGCGTAAAACTCCCAGCCCTGAGGTGCAATTTGGCCTGCACGACGCTCCAACAACAGAGCCATCCCGCCCACCAAGAAGTACAAAGCGATCAGTTCGGCCATGCGCCCGACCAGAGGCTTGCCGTTGGCGACGGAGGGGCCCACCACCAGCCAGCGCTGATTGACGAAGGGCAGATTGGCGGCAATCAAAGCCGCCACAATCACAAGCCAAACCGAACCGGTGAGTGACACAGAGGAACTGATCGAGGCAGCAAATTGGGAATGGGAGCAGTAGCCCGCGCGGCGTGTGCGCGCAGGCTAGCGATCAGGTCGCCAGTGCGCGGACCACGGCGTCGGCACACAGGGCCATCAAACCGCCTGGCAGCAAGCCCAACACCAGCACCAAAGCGCCGTTGATGGTCAGCACCACGCGCACATCGGCGGGCGCCGATACATTGGTAGCGGTCAAGGGTGCGTCGAAATACATGACCTTCACCACCCGCAGGTAGTAGAACGCACCGATCAGCGACATGATCACGGCAAACACAGCCATCGCCATGTAGATGGTCTGCCCCGAAGCGATCAGGGCTTGAAGAACCGCCAGCTTGGCATAGAAGCCCACCAGAGGAGGAATACCTGCCATGGAGAACAGGCAGACAGCCATCACGCCAGCGTACAGGGGGCTCCGCTGATTGAGGCCTGCGAAATCGGAAATCTCTTCGCTCTCAAAACCTTCCCGGGCCAGCAGCAGGATCACACCAAAGGCCGCCAGCGTGGTCAACACATAGGTGATGACGTAGAACATCGAGGCGCTGTAGGCGTTCTCCACCGCAGTGGCGTCCACGTTGCCATTGATGACCCCGGACATCAGGCCCAGCAGCACAAAGCCCATCTGGGAGATGGTGGAGTAGGCCAGCATGCGCTTGAGGTTGGTCTGCGCAATGGCTGCCAGGTTACCCACGAGCAAAGAACCAATCGCCAACACGGCCAGCATCTGCTGCCAGTCGATAGCCAGCGGCAGCAGACCATCCACCAGCAAACGGATGGTGATGGCAAATGCAGCCAGCTTGGGCGCACCACCAATCATCAGCGTCACTGCAGTGGGTGCGCCCTGGTAGACATCAGGAATCCACATGTGGAAGGGCACCACCCCCAGCTTGAAGGCCAGACCGGCTACCACAAACACCAAGCCGAACACCAGCACCTGATGCTTGATCTGACCGGAATTGACTGCCTTAAACACCTGGCCAATATCCAGCGAGCCCGTAGCACCGTACACCATGGACAACCCATACAGCAGGAAGCCACTGGCCATGGCGCCCAACACAAAATACTTCATGGCCGCTTCTGTAGCAGTAGCGTTGTCGCGACGCAATGCCACCAGGGCATAGCTCGACAGCGTGAGCAATTCAAGCCCCAGGTAGATCACCAGGAAGTTGTTGCCCGAGATCATGATGAACATGCCGAGCAAAGCGAACATGGACAGCGTGAAGAGTTCGCCCCCCCGCAACATGTCGCGGTCGGCAGCATAGGGGCGGCCATACACCAGGGTGACCATCATGGCCACGGTGGCAAAACACTTGAGCCAATTGCCCATGGCGTCACTCACCACCATGTTTCCAAAACCGTAGAAGGTATTACCGCTGCTGGCATACATGGCCTGCAGGGCAGCCACCACGGCCAGCGTGAGCATGGTCAGCACGTAGGTGCTGGTGCGACGAGGGCTGTGTACGCCCAGATCAACCAGCGCAATCACGCAGGCCATCGTCAACAGCACAATTTCGGGGTAAATCGCTAGCCAGCTGATGTTGTCAATCATCTCGAATCTCTCAGTTCAGTCTGGTCTGTTCAGTTCAGCTTGGTCTGCGCGACATGCTTGAGCAGTTCTGCCACCGAGGTGTCCATCACGTCGGTGAACGGACGGGGGTAGAGGCCCATGGCCAGCACCGCGATGCCCAGCACAGCAAGCACCAGGAACTCGCGGCTGTCGATGTCCGTCAAGCCCTTGACGTTGTCATTGCCCACGGGGCCCAGGTACACACGCTTGAACATCCACAAGGTGTAAGCAGCACCAAAAATCAGCGCAGTGGCGGCAGCCAGGCCGATCCAGAAATTGGCCTTGACGGCACCCAGGATCACCATCCACTCACCCACAAAACCGGCCGTACCCGGCAGACCGCAGTTGGCCATGGCAAACAGCAGGGCAAACGCCGTGAAGTTCGGCATGGTGTTGACCACGCCACCATAGGCGGCGATTTCACGGGAGTGCACGCGGTCGTACAAGACACCGATGGACAAGAACATCGCACCGGACACAAAGCCGTGCGCAATCATCTGGACAATACCGCCGGACACGCCCAGGTCGTTGAAGATGAAAAAGCCCAAGGTCACAAAACCCATGTGCGCCACCGACGAGTAAGCCACCAGCTTCTTCATGTCCTTCTGGACCATGGCCACCAGGCCCACATAAATCACGGCGATCAGCGACAAGGCAATCATCAGCCAAGCCCACTGGCGTGCAGCGTCAGGAGCGATTGGCAGCGAAAACCGCAGAAAACCGTAGGCACCCAGTTTCAGCATGATGGCGGCCAGCACTGCTGAACCGCCCGTAGGCGCCTCCACGTGCACATCGGGCAGCCAGGTGTGGACGGGCCACATGGGCACCTTCACAGCAAAGGCGGCAAAGAATGCGAAGAACAGCAGGGTCTGTGCACGTCCGCTCAACGGTAGCTGATGCCAGGTCGCAATGTCAAAGCTGCCACCCGACTGGTTGTACAGGTAGATCAGCGCGATGAGCATCAACAGCGACCCGAGCAGCGTATACAGGAAGAACTTGAACGCTGCGTAGATCTTATTGGGGCCGCCCCAGATGCCGATGATCAGATACATCGGGATCAGCGTTGCCTCGAAGAACACATAGAACAGAATGCCATCGAGTGCGCTGAACACACCGATCATGAGCCCCGAAAGGATCAGGAAAGCTCCCATGTACTGGTTCACGCGCTCCGTGATCGACTCCCAGGAAGCAATCACCACAATGACGGTGATGAATGCTGTCAGCGGCACGAACCAGAAGGAAATGCCGTCCACCCCAAGGTGGTAGTGGACGTTGAAGCGCTCGATCCAGTCAGCCTTCTCCACAAACTGCATGGCTGCTGTACCCAGCTTGAAGCCATCGTACAAAGGCAGCGTGACCAGGAAGCCGATCAGCGCGCCGACGAGCGCCAGCCAGCGCACGGCACGCGCGTGCTCATCGCGCCCGATGGCGAGCAACAGCACGCCAAACGCAATCGGTGTCCAGATTGCAAGACTCAACAGACCCATTTGTTGTTTTCCTTATTTGATGAGCTGCATGAAAACATCGCCCCAGACAAACCAGGTCATCAGTGCGAATACACCCAGGATCATCACCAGTGCGTAATGGAAGATAAAGCCAGACTGCGCCCAGCGGACTACTCCCGCGACGCCACGGACCAGCTTCCAGGACCCGTTGACCAGGGCGCCATCGATCACAGCCTGATCCCCACCCTTCCAGAGACCCACGCCCAGCGCACGTGCACCACGGGCCAGAATGTTCTCGTTGATCCAGTCGAGGTAGTACTTGTTTTCAAGCAACGTGTAGATGGGCTGTACGCGCGCCTTGATCGCCGTGGGCAACGCAGGATTGACCATGTACATGTAGTACGAAAGCGCAACACCTGCCAATGCGAGCCAGAACGGCGCCGTCTGCAGACCATGCAATGCCATGGCCCAGGCGCTGTGGAAATGCTCCGCCATGTGTGCCATGGAAGGATGCTTGGCCGCATCCACAAAAATGACATCCTTGAAGAAGTCCCCAAACAGCATGGGCTGGATGAACAGGAAACCCACCACCACCGAAGGAATGGCCAACAGCACCAGAGGCACCGTCACCACCCAGGGAGACTCGTGCGGTTCGTGGTGATCATCGTGGCCGTGGCCATGGTGATCGTCGTGGTGAGCATCCGGATTCTGGTCGTAACGCTCCTTGCCATGGAAGACCAGGAAGTACATGCGGAAGGAATAGAACGCCGTGATGAACACACCCGCGAGCACTGCGAAATGTGCAAAACCGGCTGCAGGCAGATGGCTGAAGTGCACCGCCTCAATGATGCTGTCCTTGGAATAGAAACCAGAGAACAGCGGCGTACCGATCAGGGCCATCGAACCCAGCAGCGAGGTGATCCAGGTGATGGGCATGTACTTGCGCACACCGCCCATCCAGCGGATGTCCTGGTTGTGGTGCATGCCCATGATGACCGAGCCTGCGCCCAGGAACAACAAGGCTTTGAAGAACGCATGGGTCATCAGGTGGAACACAGCCACCGAGTACGCCGAGGCGCCAAGCGCTACTGTCATGTAGCCGAGCTGCGAGAGCGTCGAGTACGCCACCACGCGCTTGATGTCGTTCTGGATGATGCCCAGGAAACCCATGAACAATGCTGTGATGGCACCGATCACCAGGATGAAGTTGAGCGCAGTGTCCGACAGCTCGAACAGAGGCGACATGCGCGACACCATGAAGATTCCGGCGGTCACCATGGTAGCAGCGTGGATCAGAGCTGAGATGGGAGTCGGACCCTCCATCGAATCAGGCAGCCAGACGTGCAAGGGAAACTGCGCTGACTTGCCCATAGCGCCGATGAACAGGCAGATGCAGATCACCGTGACGAGCATCCAGCTGGTGCCGGGGAACGACACAGAGCCCAGTTCACCCGCCTTGGCGAAGATCTCGCCATAGTTCAAGGTGCCGGTATACGCTGCGATCAGGCCAATGCCCAGAATGAAGCCAAAGTCGCCGACACGATTGACCAGAAACGCCTTCATGTTGGCGAAGATGGCAGAAGGCTTGTTGAACCAGAACCCGATGAGCAGGTAGGACACCAGACCCACGGCTTCCCAGCCGAAGAACAGCTGCAGCAGGTTGTTGCTCATGACGAGCATGAGCATGGAGAAGGTGAACAGCGAAATGTAGGCAAAGAAGCGGTTGTAGCCCTCGTCTTCTTCCATGTAGCCAATGGTGTAGATGTGAACCATCAGCGACACAAAGGTCACCACCACCATCATCATCGCCGTGAGGCTGTCGATCAGGAAGCCCACTTCCATCTTCAAGCCACCCACCACCATCCAGGTGTACAGGGTTTCGTTGAACCGGGCACCATCGAGCGCCACGCTCTTGAGCGTCATCGCCGAGAGGATGAAAGCAACCAGCACCCCGAGGATGGTCAGGGTATGGCTCAGGCGACGACCGATCCAGTTACCACCGAAGGTCGTACCGAAGACGCCGGCCAGTACGGCGCCTGCCAGCGGTGCCAACGGCACTGCCAGGAGGGTTGAAGCAGAGAGGGTTTGACTCATTCTTGAGAACCTTGGGAATACTCGCGACCCATCAACCCTTGAGGGTGTTGAGGTCTTCCGCGTTGATACTGGATTTGTTGCGGAACAGCAGCACCAGGATGGCCAGGCCGATCGCCGATTCAGCGGCTGCCACGGTCAGGATAAAGAACACGAACACCTGGCCGTGCATGTCTCCCAGGTAGTGGGAGAACGCCACGAAGTTCATGTTCACGGCCAGCAGCATGAGCTCGATCGCCATCAGCAGCACGATCAGGTTCTTGCGGTTCAGGAAGATGCCGATCACAGCGAGCGCAAACAGCATGGCGCCCAGCGACAAAAAGTGGCCCAGAGTCAATGTCATGCTTTTTTCTCCTCGGCAGCAGCTTGCGCAGGCTCTTCAGCATCAGGCTTTTGGGTGGCGGCCACCTTGACCACTGCCAGACGATCGGCCGCACGCACTCGGATCTGCATTGAAGGATTGATGGCCTTGCTGTCCTTGCGCTGACGCAGGGTCAGTGCGATGGCAGCCACCATGGCCACCAGCAAAATGACTGCAGCGATCTCAACGGGATACAGATACTGGGTGTACAGCAGCTTGCCCAACGCCTTGGTGTTGGAGTACGGGACCACATGACCAGCGGCATCGACCATGGCAGCGACGGCCTTGGGCTCTTCCATGCCGCGGAATCCGCCCATCAACACGGCAGCCATTTCCAGGGCGATGACCGCCCCAATGAGGGCCGCCAAAGGGAAATGCTTCCAGAACCCCTTGCGTACGGTATCGATATGAATGTCCAGCATCATCACCACGAACAGGAAGAGCACCATGACCGCGCCCAGGTACACCAGCACCAGCGCAATTGCCAGGAACTCTGCCTTGAGCAACAGCCAAACAGCCGCCGCCTGCGAGAACGCAAGGATGAGATACAGCACTGCATGCACAGGGTTACGCGCAGTGATCACCCGGAAGGCTGCAAACAGCAGCACCACCGAGAAGAGATAGAAGAAACCAGTCTTGGCGTCCATGAATCGGGTCTTTATAGAAAGTCTGGCAAAGAGGCTGAACCCCGTACCGCTCAGCGGTACTTGGCGTCTGCAGCCTTGGCTGCCGCAATTTCACCTTCGTACCGGTCGCCCACGGCCAAGAGCATGTCCTTCGTGAAATACAGGTCACCACGCTTTTCGCCGTGGTATTCAAAGATGTGTGTCTCGACAATCGAATCGACCGGGCAGCTCTCTTCGCAGAACCCGCAGAAGATGCACTTGGTCAGGTCGATGTCATAGCGCGTGGTGCGACGCGAACCATCTGCACGCACATCCGATTCGATGGTGATGGCCATCGCAGGGCATACGGCTTCGCACAGCTTGCAAGCGATGCAACGCTCCTCGCCGTTGTCATAACGGCGCAGTGCATGCAGGCCACGGAAGCGTGGCGACAAAGGCGTCTTCTCTTCGGGAAACTGCACGGTCACCTTGCGGCGAAACGCGTAGCGGCCAGTCAGGGCCATCCCCTTGAGCAACTCCACGAGCATGAAGCTCTTGAAGAAATCCTTGAACGAAAAAGGTGCAGCAGCAGCAACAGCAGTCATTTGTGTCCCCGCTTATTTCCAGATATTCCAAGGCGAGAGCAACCACCCGCCAACAAACAACAAGTACACCAGCGTGACCGGAATGAAGATCTTCCAGCCCAGACGCATGATCTGGTCGTACCGGAACCGCGGGAAGGTAGCCCGGATCCAGATGAACATGGATACCACAAGGAAGGTCTTGAGACCCAGCCAGATCCAGCCTGGAATCCAGTTGAACACCGCGCTATCGATGGGAGACAGCCAGCCGCCCAGGAACATGAGAGCCGCCAGGATGGACACGAGCCACATGCTGGCGTACTCGGCCAGGAAGAAGATCGCGAAGCCCATACCGGAGTACTCGACCATGTGGCCGGCCACGATTTCTGCCTCGCCTTCCACCACGTCGAAGGGATGGCGGTTGGTTTCTGCCACGCCAGAGATCAGGTACACAAGGAAGATCGGCAGCAGGGGCAGCCAATTCCAAGACAGGAACGTCAGGCCCTTGTCTGCGGCCATGCCCCGCCCCTGACCCAGCACGATTTCCGTCAGGTTCATACTGCCCGACACCATGATCACGACGAGGAAACAAAAGCCCATCGCGATTTCGTAGCTCACCATCTGTGCCGAGGCCCGCAGTGCGCCCAAGAATGCGTACTTGGAGTTGGAAGCCCAGCCCGCAATGATCACGCCATAGACTTCGATGGAAGTGATGGCCATCACCAACAACAGACCAGCATTCACATTCGCCAAGGCCACGTCGGGGCCGAAAGGAATGGCCACCCAGGCAGCCAGGGCCGGCATGATGGCCATAACGGGCCCGAGAACAAACAGGCCCTTGCTGGCCGCCGCAGGCTGGATGATTTCCTTGGTCAGCAGCTTCAGTGCGTCAGCAATGGGCTGCAGCAGCCCCATCGGTCCCACGCGGTTGGGACCGTGGCGCACTTGCATGAAGCCCAGCAGCTTACGCTCCCACAAAGTGAGGTAAGCCACGGCACCCATGAGCGGCGCCAAGATGCAGACGATCTTGATCAGGATCCAGAGCACTGGCCAGACGATGCCAGTCCACCACCCAAAGGAGAGCAGGTTCAGGCCCGCGTTGTAGATCGCGTCGATCATGCGGCCACTCCTTCGCGTGCCATGCGTGCGTCGGCAGTGAGCTGCAGCGACGTAGAACGGCGCACCAAGCCGTCCAGTTGATAGATGGATGCCACGACCGGATCACCAGCTGCAGCCGTTGCGGCTGGCGACGCCTTCACTGCATTCGACAACTGTGCGGCGGGCACCTGCGTAACGGCACCGGCAGCGGCGTTCGTCGCACGGGCCAGAACGTCCTGGGAGGTCTCAAAGTCAAAGCCTGGCACACCCAACAGGTTGGCCAGCACGCGCAGAACCTTCCAAGCGGGACGGGTATCGCCCAGAGGGCGCACCACGGCGTGGAAACCCTGTATGCGTCCCTCGGCGTTGACAAAGCTGCCCGAAGTTTCCGTGAACGGAGCAATTGGCAACAAAACGTCACTGAACTCCATGTTGGCCTTGAAGGGGCTCAACGTGACCACCATTTCTGCACCAGCAAGAGCAGTTGCAGCTTGAGCACCCGTCGCAGAATCATGGACGGGCTCGGTGTTCAGCAGCACCGCCGCCTTCAAACCACCGGAGAGCATTTGAGCAGCATTCAGTCCACCGTTGACAGGGTGAGCGCCCGCAAATTGCGCGCCCACCGTATTGGCGGCCTCTGTCAGGTAGCCCACTGTTGCACCGGTGTTCTCTGCAATCCAGTTGGCCCATGCCAGCAACTGCGTAGCTTGCGCGTGGTGCGCCGCCGCATTGCCCAGCAACACCGCCTTGCGCTCCCCGCCCAGCAGCGAGCGGGCGATGGCCTGGGCAGCCTCGCTGGCCGCGCTGGCACCTTGCGGAGCAGGAATGCCCTTTTCATGGGCGATGGCGGAAGCAATGCCTCCGAGCATCTCGACCCACTGGCCGGCACCTTGTGCCACAAATGTCTGCACCGGCATGGCCCAGTCATGGGATACCGAAGCGATGGCACTGACCTGGCAGCCATGGCGGGCCGCCTGACGGATGCGCTGCGCAAACAACGGATGGTCCTTGCGCAGGTTGGAACCCACGACCAGCACGCGCTGGAGCGTGGACAACGAAGCGATGGACGTACCGAGCCAGCGAATACCTTCGGGAGCAGCAAACTCGGCGTTGCGCAGACGATAGTCGATGTTGTCGCTACCAAGTCCGCGCACCAGGGCGCTGGCCAGATACAGCTCTTCCAACGTACTGTGCGGACTCACCAGCGCACCAATGCTGGCAGCGCCGTGGTCGTTCTTGATGTTCTTGAGGCCATTGGCCACGTATTCCAACGCAGTCTGCCAGTCCACTTCCTTCCACACCCCGCCCTGCTTGAGCATGGGCTGGGTCAGGCGGTCGTCACCGTTGAGCGCTTCATAGGAGAAACGGTCGCGGTCGGCAATCCAGCATTCGTTAACAGCCTCGTTTTCAAACGGGACAACGCGCATGACCTTGTGGTTCTTGACCTGAACAATCAGGTTGGCACCGGTGGAGTCATGTGGACTCACCGAGCGGCGGCGCGACAGTTCCCAGGTGCGGGCGCTGTAACGGAAAGGCTTGCTGGTCAATGCACCCACGGGGCAGATGTCGATCATGTTGCCCGACAGTTCAGAGTCCACCGTGTCGCCGGTGACCGTGGTGATTTCAGAATGCTCGCCACGATGGATCATGCCGAGTTCCATCACGCCCGCCACTTCCTGGCCGAAGCGCACGCAACGGGTGCAGTGGATGCAGCGGCTCATCTCCTCCATGGAGATCAGCGGGCCCACGTCCTTGTGGAACACCACGCGCTTTTCTTCCTCGTACCGCGAGGAGGAGCCACCGTAGCCCACGGCCAGATCCTGCAACTGGCACTCGCCGCCCTGGTCGCAGATGGGGCAGTCCAGAGGGTGGTTGATGAGCAGAAACTCCATGACCGACTGCTGCGCCTTGATGGCTTTGTCGCTCTTGGTACGCACGATCATGCCCTGCGTGACCGGCGTGGCGCAGGCTGGCATGGGCTTGGGAGCCTTCTCCACGTCCACTAGGCACATGCGGCAGTTGGCGGCGATCGAAAGCTTCTTGTGGTAGCAGAAATGCGGAATGTAAGTGCCAGCCTTTTCAGCCGCATGCATCACCATGCAGCCCTCGGCGACTTCCACTTTCTGACCGTCCAGTTCAATTTCAACCATATGTTTTCTCGCGATCAGACGGAAGTCGCGGCTTGTGGAGCCTTGTTCCGGATCAGTGCCTCAAACTCGGGACGGAAGTGTTTGATCATGGCGCGCACAGGCATGGCAGCAGCATCACCCAGCGCACAGATGGTGCGGCCCTGGATGTTGTCCGCCACCGAATTGAGCAGATCCAGGTCACCCTCACGACCCTGGCCATGCTGGATGCGATCGATCACGCGCCACATCCATCCCGTGCCTTCACGGCAAGGCGTGCACTGGCCGCAGGATTCATGCGAATAGAAATACGACAGGCGTAACAGGCTCTCAACCATGCTCCGGGAATCGTCCATGACGATCACGGCACCAGAGCCCAGCATGGAGCCAGCCTTGGCGATGGAGTCGTAGTCCATCGTGCATTCCATGATGACGGATGCAGGCAGGACAGGGGCCGATGAACCACCAGGAATCACCGCCTTGAGTTGACGGCCTTTGCGCACGCCACCGGCCAGTTCCAGCAGCTTGGCAAATGGGGTACCCAACGGCACCTCATAGTTTCCTGGCTTTTCGACGTCACCAGATACCGAGAAAATCTTGGTGCCGCCGTTGTTAGGCTTGCCGCACTCCAGATAAGCCGCACCGCCATTGCGGATGATCCAAGGCACAGCCGCAAAGGTTTCCGTGTTGTTGATGGTGGTGGGCTTGCCATACAAGCCAAAGCTGGCCGGAAACGGTGGCTTGAAACGGGGTTGCCCCTTTTTGCCTTCCAGCGATTCGAGCAATGCAGTTTCTTCACCGCAAATGTAGGCACCAAAACCGTGGGCTGCGTGCAGCTGAAAGCTGAAACTGCTGCCCAGGATGTTGTCGCCAAGATAACCTGCTGCCCGCGCTTCTTCCAGAGCGGCTTCAAACCGTTCGTAGGTCTGGAAGATCTCGCCATGGATGTAGTTGTAGCCCACCGAGATGCCCATCGCATAGGCTGCGATGATCATGCCTTCGATGACGATGTGCGGGTTGAACTGCAGGATGTCACGGTCCTTGCAGGTACCAGGCTCGCCCTCATCGGAATTGCACACCAGATACTTCTGGCCGGGGAACGAGCGGGGCATGAAGCTCCACTTGAGACCCGTCGGAAAGCCTGCACCACCCCGGCCACGCAAGCCAGACTCCTTGACAGTGGCAATGACCTGATCCTGCGTCAGGCCCTCTTCACCATCCTTGCCCAGGATACGACGCAGCGCCTGATAGCCACCACGCGCCTCGTAGTCCTTGATGCTCCAGTTGCTGCCATTCAGGCCCACATAGATTTGGGGGTTGATATGGCGGTCGTGGAAACAGGTCTGAACACCCGTAGCTTGGAACTGGGAGAGTATTTGTGCTGCCGTGGTCATCACTGGCCCTCCGCGGCCCGCAGGCCGTCAACGAGCTGGTCGAGCTTGTCGTTGTCCATGAAGCTGCACATCGTGCGATCGTTCACCAGCATCACAGGCGCATCAGCGCAAGCACCCAGGCATTCGCATTGCTGCAGAGTGAACATGCCGTCAGATGTGGTCTCACCCATCGAAACACCCAGCTTCTTTTCCAGGTGATGCAGCGCCTTTTGCCCGTCGCGCAACTGGCAGGGCAGATTGGTGCACACGTTGAGCTTGTACTTGCCCACCGGTTGCTGGTTGTACATGTTGTAGAAGGTCGTGACTTCGTGCACGGCGATCTGCGCCATGCCCAGATAGTCGGCGATCACTGCCTCGCTCTCGGCGCTGACATAGCCCTGCTCTTGCTGAACGATGGACAAGCAAGCCATCACCGCAGACTGCTTTTGGTCCGCAGGGTACTTGGCCACTTCGCGCGCAAACCGCGCCTTGGTCACTTCGGTAATCATCGGTCAATCTCTCCGAACACGATATCCATAGTGCCAATGATGGCGACAGCGTCCGCGATCATGTGGCCACGCGCCATTTCGTCGAGCGTCGCCAGATGCGCAAAACCCGGCGCCCGGATCTTGAGTCGGTAAGGCTTGTTGGCACCATCACTCACCAGATAAATACCGAATTCGCCCTTGGGATGTTCCACCGCCGCATAGGCCTCGCCTTCCGGTACGTGGAAACCTTCCGTGAAGAGCTTGAAATGGTGGATCAGCTCTTCCATGTTCGACTTCATGGATTCACGCGCGGGCGCAGCCACCTTGTGGTTGTCCGTGATCACAGGACCGGGGTTGGCCTTGAGCCAGTCCACGCATTGCTTAATGATGCGATTGGACTCGCGCATTTCCTGCACACGCACCAGGTAGCGGTCGTAGCAGTCACCTGTCTTGCCCACTGGCACATCGAAATCCACACGGTCGTATACGTCGTATGGCTGGGTCTTGCGCAGGTCCCAGGCGATACCGGAGCCACGGAGCATGGGGCCGGTCATACCCAGATTCAGGGCTCGCTCGGGGGGCACCACGCCGATGCCTACCGTGCGCTGCTTCCAGATGCGGTTGTCTGTGAGCAGCGTTTCGTATTCGTCCACACAGCCTGGGAAACGCTGGGTGAAATCGTCGATGAAGTCCAGCAGAGACCCTTGACGATTCTGGTTCAACGCCTCCAGCGCCTTGGCATTCTTGATCTTGCTGACCTTGTACTGCGGCATGCTGTCGGGCAGGTCGCGGTAGACGCCGCCCGGGCGGAAATAGGCCGCATGCATGCGCGCGCCAGAAACCGCCTCGTACATGTCAAACAGGTCTTCCCGCTCGCGGAAGGTGTAGATCAGGATGGTGGAGCTGCCGCAGTCGTTGCCGTGCGAACCCAACCACATAAGGTGGTTCAGCAAGCGCGTGATCTCGGAGAACATCACGCGGATGTACTGCGCGCGCACCGGCACTTCCAGGCCCAGCAGCTTCTCGATGGCAAGGCAGTAGGCGTGCTCGTTGCACATCATCGACACGTAGTCCAGCCGGTCCATGTAGGGCAGTGACTGGATGTAGGTCTTGTGCTCGGCCAGCTTCTCGGTGGCGCGATGGAGCAGACCGATATGCGGGTCAGCGCGTTGCACAACCTCGCCGTCCAGCTCCAGCACCAGGCGCAACACACCGTGCGCCGCAGGGTGCTGCGGACCAAAGTTCAGGGAGTAGTTCTTGATTTCAGCCATGATGGATCACATGAGGCGCGAGGCGACTCAGTGCAGGCCTCCGTACTTGTCTTCGCGGATGATGCGGGGCGTGATTTCCCGCGGCTCGATGGACACGGGTTCATACACGACACGGCGCTGCTCGGCGTCGTAACGCATTTCGACATGTCCAGACAAGGGGAAATCCTTGCGGAAAGGGTGCCCGATAAATCCGTAGTCCGTGAGAATGCGGCGCAGGTCGTTATGACCATCAAACACGATGCCAAACAGATCGAAGGCTTCGCGCTCGTACCAGTTGGCTGCATTCCACAACTCAGCTACCGAAGCAACGACCGGGAAATCATCGTCTTGGCAGAACACCTTTACGCGCACTCGCTGGTTGAGGCTGACCGACAACAGGTGCGACACCACACAGTAGCGTGCACCCTCGTGGGCTGCATCGCCATATGCAGAATAGTCCACACCGCACAAATCGATCAGCTGCTCGAAACGGCAACCTTCCGAATCGCGCAGCAAGCGCATCGCATCCAGATAGTCCGCAGCAGCGACCACCAGGGTGACCTCATCGAGAGCGACCGAAATCTGGCGCACTTTGGCACCCAGCGCCGCAGAGATATTCTCTTTAAGCTTCTCAGGCCGAATGGCAACAGCTGTCATCATCAACCCTTCAGACACGAGCAATGGTGTTGGTGCGGCGGATCTTCTGCTGCAGCTGGATGATCCCGTAGATCAGAGCTTCTGCCGTCGGAGGGCAACCTGGCACATAAACATCTACCGGCACGATGCGGTCACAACCGCGCACCACCGAATAGCTGTAGTGGTAGTAACCACCACCATTGGCACACGAACCCATCGACAAGACCCAGCGCGGCTCGGACATCTGGTCGTACACCTTGCGCAGTGCGGGGGCCATCTTGTTGCACAGTGTGCCTGCCACGATCATCAGGTCGGACTGACGAGGGCTGGCACGGAACACTTCCGCACCAAAACGACCGATGTCATACCGGGCCGCCGCAGCGTGCATCATCTCCACAGCACAGCAAGCCAGACCAAACGTCATCGGCCACAGAGAACCGGTCTTGGCCCAGTTCACCACGGAGTCGTAACTCGTGGTGATGAAGCCTTCCTTCATCACGCCTTCAATCATTGCATTGTCCTTGTTGAAGTCCGCTCATTCCCAATCCAGGGCGCCCTTTTTCCATTCGTAGGCAAAACCCACGACCAGAATGGCCAGGAAAATCACGACCGCCACAAAACCGGCCACGCCCACCTCGTGCAGCGTGACCGCCCACGGGAAAAGGAATGCGATTTCCAGGTCGAACAGAATGAAGAGAATGGCCACGAGGTAGTAGCGCACATCGAATTTCATGCGCGCATCCTCGAAGGCTTCAAAGCCACATTCGTAGGGGGAGTTCTTTGCGGCATCCGGGCGGTTGGGGCCCAGTATGTAGCCGAGTACAAGGGGGACAACGCCTACGGCGATGCCGACCAAGATGAACAAAAGGACGGGGAGGTACTGATCGAGGTTCATCTTGAGGATGTGCTCACCGCTGTGGCCTTGCCCGTCAGGACCCAAGCCGGGTCATGCAGGCAGGCCTTTGTTTTGGTGCCGTCGGCGAGACTCGAACTCGCACAGCTTTCGCCACTACCCCCTCAAGATAGCGTGTCTACCAATTTCACCACGACGGCTGATTTTTGCATCTGGATGGCATGAGGAACCTTGCGGCTTTGGCTTTCCAGACAATCCAGAATTCTACTCCGGAAAAACCCTGCTTCGGCCCTGCGAGCCGAAATTCAGTTCAATTATTTGGTCGGGATCTGCGCGGCGCCCGAAGCGGGAGCGGCAGGCGCTGCAGGCACCTCAGAAGCAGGTACGCCGGCAGGCACGGCAGCGGCTGGCGTTTCCAGAACGCTGCCCGAACTGGCGGGACGAGCGTTGCCAAAGTAGGCCAACGCGAGCGTAGAAACAAAGAACACTGCAGCCAGCACGGCCGTGGTACGGGACAGGAAGTTGGCGCTGCCGCTGGCGCCAAAGAGGCTGCCCGAACTGCCGCTACCGAAAGCCGCCCCCATGTCGGCTCCCTTGCCATGCTGAATCAAGATCAGGCCGATCATGGCCAGGGCCGCCAACATCTGCACCGCCAAAATCACATTCACGATCACGTTCATTCTCTGTTCACTCCTGATTGAATTGTTTGACTCGCAGCCGCTTCAACGGGCGGCCGCAATGATTTGTAGAAAGTCGGGCGCCTTCAGCGAAGCCCCACCGACCAGGCCACCGTCGATATCGGGCTGCGCCAGCAACTGGGCTGCATTGGCCGCATTCATGCTGCCGCCATACAGCAACCGGATGCGGTCCGCATGCTCGCTCGCAGCTGCCAGCTGGGTGCGCAGCACGGCATGCACGGCTTGCGCCTGCTCCGGCGACGCAGTGCGACCCGTGCCAATGGCCCACACTGGCTCGTAAGCCACCACGATCTCGCTGATGCAATGACCGTTGAGATGAATTACCGCTGCGAGTTGCCGCTTGACCACCGCCTCGGTCAGTCCCGCTTCACGCTCCTGCAGTGTTTCCCCCACACAGACCACCGGCGTCACACCGGCCGCCAGCGCGCGCTGGGCCTTCTCCGCCACGATCGCGTCCGTTTCACCGTGGTACTGGCGGCGCTCAGAGTGCCCCACCAGCGCATAGCGCACACCAAAATCCTTCAGCATGGCCACCGATACCTCACCAGTGTAGGCACCCGCCTCGTGGGAAGACACATCCTGTGCTGCCACCGCAATGGCAGTGCCGGCGGTCAACGCCTGCACCTGCGCCAGATAGGGCGCAGGCACTGCGACGGCCACATCACAAGCCACATCTGCAGCACCCGCAATCAAGGCCTTCAACAACGCTTCGTTGGCAGCGAGGCTGCCATTCATCTTCCAGTTGCCAGCGATGAGTTTTTTCTTGTTGTTCATGATTACCACGTCAAAACAATCTTGCCAACGTGCTGGTTGGACTCCATCAGCGCATGGGCTTGTGCCGCATCCGCAGCAGCAAACGTGCTGTGGATGACCGGACGCACCTTGCCCGCTGCCAGCAAGGGCCAGACATGCTCACGCAGCGCCCGTGCAATCGCACCCTTGAAAGCCACGGGACGCGGACGCAACGTGGACCCTGTGATGGTGAGCCGCTTGCGCAGCACCAACCCGGCATTGAAACCGCTCTGCACACCCCCTTGCACGGCGATGATGACGATCCGGCCGTCCTCGGCCAGGCATTCGACCTCGCGGGCGACATAGTCACCTGCCACCATATCGAGCACCACATCAACACCACGCGCCTCGGTGATTCGTTTCGCCTCGGCCACAAAGTCCTGAGACTTGTAGTTGACGGCGTGGTGCGCGCCCAGCGCCAGGCACGCTGCACACTTGTCATCGCTCCCAGCGGTGGCAATCACGGTAGCACCGAAGGCACGTGCCAGCTGAATAGCCGTCACGCCAATGCCACTCGTACCGCCTTGCACCAGGAAGGTTTCACCGGCTTGCAAACGCGCACGGTCAAAGACATTGCTCCACACCGTGAAGAACGTCTCCGGAAGTGATGCAGCCTCTACGTCACTGAAGCCATCAGGCACCGGCAGGCATTGCACCACCGGCGCCACACACCACTGGGCATAACCACCACCCGCCACCAAGGCGCAAACACGGTCACCCACACGAATGCCCGCCTCTGCCATCGCCAAAGCATCGCCCGACTCAACCACCCCCGCGACCTCCAGCCCCGGAAGATCCGAGGTGCCAGGAGGCGGCGCATAGTGGCCCATTCGCTGCAATACATCTGGGCGGTTGATGCCACTGGCCGCCACGCGGATCAGCAGCTCACCCGCACCCGCTACAGGAGCGGGGCGCTCACCCAGACGCAGCACCTCAGGCCCACCAAACGATGTGATCTCAACAGCATGCATAACGGGGTTTACCGAAGATGGATTCAGATGATTTAGGCCGCTAGCGCATGATTTATATGCACCAGCAGCTACCAAATCAATAGCAGATCAACAATTTAGCCATTCACCTGAACAGACGCACCATCTGCAGGCAGGGCCTGCTGCTGTTGCTGCTCTGCGGGATGACGGCCGCCATCGCGACCATGATCACGGCGGGGTTCGCGATCGCCACGTTCTGCAGGCGCTGGACGGTCGCTGCCACCGGCGGGACGATCTGCCAACACCTTCATGGACAGCTTGATACGGCCCTTTTCGTCGGTTTCCATGACCTTGACCTTCACGATCTGGCCTTCGGTCAGGTAGTCAGACACCTTTTCGACGCGCTCGTGAGCGATCTGGCTGATGTGCAGCAGACCATCCTTGCCAGGCAGCAGATTGATCAGCGCGCCAAAGTCGAGGATCTTGGTCACAGGGCCTTCGTAGATCTTGCCGATCTCGACTTCTGCCGTGATCTGCTCGATGCGCTTCTTGGCTTCGTCGGCCTTCGCAGCGTCGGTAGCGGCGATGGTGATGGTGCCGTCTTCCTCGATGTTGATCTGGCAGCCAGTTTCTTCGGTCAGCGCACGGATCACAGCGCCGCCCTTGCCGATCACGTCACGGATCTTCTCGGGGTTGATCTTCATCGTGTACAGCTTGGGCGCGAAGTTCGACACTTCGGTCTTGGCTTCACCCATGGCCTCCTGCATCTTGCCCAGGATGTGCATGCGCGCTTCCTTGGCCTGGGCCAGTGCCACTTGCATGATTTCCTTGGTGATGCCCTGGATCTTGATGTCCATCTGCAGGGCCGTGATACCGCCCGTGGTACCCGCTACCTTGAAGTCCATGTCACCCAGGTGATCTTCATCGCCCAGGATGTCGGTCAGCACGGCGAAACGGTTGGCGTCCTTGATCAGCCCCATCGCAATACCGGCCACGTGGGCCTTCATGGGCACGCCGGCATCCATCAGCGACAGGCAGCCGCCGCAAACCGAAGCCATCGACGAGGAACCGTTGGACTCAGTGATTTCCGACACGACACGCATGGTGTAGGGGAATTCTTCCTTGGTCGGCAGAACAGCCACCAGAGCACGCTTGGCCAGACGGCCGTGGCCGATTTCACGGCGCTTGGTCGAGCCCATGCGACCCACTTCGCCGGTGGCGAAGGGAGGCATGTTGTAGTGCATCATGAAGCGGTCTTCGTACTCGCCAGCCAGCGCATCGATGCGCTGTGCATCACGCTCGGTGCCCAGCGTGGTCACGACCAGCGCCTGGGTTTCGCCACGCGTGAACAGGGCTGAGCCGTGGGCGCGGGGCAGCACGCTGTTGCGGATCTCGATGGGGCGGACGGTGCGCGTATCGCGGCCGTCGATGCGGGGCTCGCCAGCTAGGATCTGGCTGCGCACGATGCCCGCTTCGATGTCGAACAGCATGCCTTCAACCTTGACGGCGTCGAACTCAACACCATCGGCCTTCAACGCCGCCATCACGGCTGCATAGGCTTCGCGGCAGGCCTGGGTGCGGGCTTGCTTGTTGCGGATCTGGTAGGCAGCGCGCAGCTTGTCGTCGGCCAGTGCCACCACCTTGGCGATCAGGGCTTCGTCCTTGGCAGGCGCTTCCCATTGCCACACGGGCTTGCCCGCGTCGCGCACCAGTTCGTGAATGGCGTTGATGGCCACATTGCCTTGCTCGTGACCGAACACCACGGCACCCAGCATGATTTCTTCAGACAGCTGCTGGGCTTCGGATTCGACCATCAGCACTGCGGCTTCGGTACCCGCCACCACCAGATCCATTTGCGAGTTCTTGCGCGCAGTCTGGCCAGGGTTGAGCACGTACTCGCCGTTGATATAACCCACGCGTGCGGCACCAATGGGGCCGTTGAACGGAATGCCAGAGATGGCCAGGGCAGCACTGGTAGCGATCAACGCAGCGATGTCGGCATCCACTTCAGGGTTCAGCGACACCGTGTGGATCACCACGTGCACTTCGTTGAAGAAACCTTCGGGGAACAGCGGACGGATCGGGCGGTCGATCAGGCGGCTGGTCAGGGTTTCGTGCTCGCTGGGCTTGGCTTCGCGCTTGAAGAAGCTGCCAGGGATCTTGCCGGCAGCATACGTCTTCTCGATGTAGTCCACCGTCAGGGGAAAGAAGTCCTGGCCGGGCTTGGCGGACTTGGAGGCGACCACAGTGGCCAGCACCACGGTGTCGTCAATATTCACCAGCACGGCGCCAGAGGCCTGGCGGGCGATTTCGCCGGTTTCCATGATGACGGTCTTGTCACCCCATTGGAAGGTCTTGGTGACTTTATTAAAAATGCTCATGTTCAGCTCCTGTTTTAATAGCTGGTAGTGCCCTACCAGATTGTCTTGGAGAGCAATTCAGAACACGATGCCATTCCAGGGAAGTTCTGCGCCAGGCAGTAACAACAACTTCATTGGAATGACACAGCTTCGCTCTGTTTTGCGGCTCCGAAGTAAAAAACGCCTGAGCTAGCGGACTAACCCAGGCGTTTTGGCATGCAATGAAGATTACTTGCGCAGACCCAACTTGGCGATCAGCGCGGTGTAACGGTCAGCGTCCTTGGCCTTCAGGTAGTCCAGCAGCTTACGACGGCGGCTCACCATGCGCAGCAGGCCACGGCGACCATGGTGGTCCTTGGCGTGCGTCTTGAAGTGGGGAGTCAGTTCGTTGATGCGAGCGGTCAGCAGGGCCACTTGCACTTCTGGGCTACCAGTGTCATTGGCAGCACGGGCGTTCGCCTTGACGACTTCGGCCTTGATGGAGGATGCGATCATGTTTTTCCTTGAATGTGGCCTGCCGCAGGCGGAAGACCATGGTTTTTACTTGCGCCAGCAGCTGGAACGGCCGCAGGCGTGCGTCTTGCACCATGCAAAACCCGTGGATTATAACCCGAGGCCCTCAATTCGCCTCTGACCAGCCCACAGGCACCTTGCCAGCCCGATCTCGCCGGACCAGAACACGGGGGCTTGCTGCCGCCCTTCGCCGCCGGTGTAGCGTAGAGGATACGCCGCAGCACAGGCCTCATCGGCGTGAGCCCGCCTCGAAGCATTGCAGCCCAAGCCCACTTTAAGATCACCCGGCGCCCCGGCATCCCAACATTCACTCCCCCGGACCACTCAACATGCCATTCCCCCCGGCCCTCCACCCCTCGACCAACGTGGCACTGCGCAAGGTTATCGCTCCCCTGCTTTCGTGGATGCTGGCCCTTGGCCTCGGGCTGCATACCGGGGCAAGCCACGCCACCACCCAAAATGCGACCCAAAGCGGCCATAGCGAAGTGAGCAAGAAAAAGAAATCCACCAAGGTGAAACAGGAGCGAAGCTCATCCGAGGAAAGCCGCTCGGAACGCGACCGCCGGCTGTATCGGGAGTGCAAGGGGCGCGCCAATGCGGGCGCCTGCCTCGGATACACCCACAAACCGTGACCCCACACACCACGCTGCCAAGCCTGAAGTCATCCGCATCCCTCAGAGACACCCCGGGGCGTGGCGCCGGCGCTGCGAAAAGGCCGTTGCTCTTTCAGGCGTTGGCCGCCGTGATCCCCCAGCGCGCGAGCGCTGCATCGTCACTCACCCGTGCATCCACCCAGCGAGCGCCATGTGAGGTTTGTTCCTTTTTCCAGAACGGCGCCTGGGTCTTGAGGTAGTCCATCAAAAACTCGCAGGCCTGAAAACTCTGACCCCGGTGGGCACTGGTCACCGCCACCAGCACGATCTGGTCCAGGGGCTGCAGCAGACCTACGCGGTGAATCACGCGGGCGCCAAAAATATCGAAGCGCCGAAAGGCCTCGTCCACCATGGCTTCGATGGATTTTTCGGTCATGCCAGGGTAGTGCTCCAACTCCATGGAGGACACCTGATCCCCCTCGTTGCGATCACGGACGGTGCCCACGAAGCTGCAGACAGCGCCCACACCCTTGTTCTCACGACGCAAGGTAGCGATTTCGGTGGACAGGTCAAAGTCCTCGGTCTGAATAGAAACGCGGGGCAAGGTCATGACAAAAGGCTCTCAGCAGGGAGTGTGGAGTTCAGACAGGAAGTCGCGTCAGGGCGAACGATGCAGCCGTGGCGCAGCCAGCAGGGCACGTTCTTCCTCCACCACCTTGTTCAACTGCGCCAGTGCGGGCGATGGGGGCAACTGCGCCAGCAATGCCTGCAGCCGCGTGACGTCGCCCACGGTCGGTGCCACCTTGATCTGAGCAATGGCAGCGGGCAGGTTGCCGCCCCGAACCAACGCCAGCACCTTGGCGGGCCATTCACTTTTATTGCGTGCCATAGATTGGTAATAACGTTTGTCTGTACGATTCGCCCGCACTGTACCCGCATGCGATCCGGTACGTGATCTTCCAAGCCCTTTCCACCCATGGCCACGCAAACGATTCAGACCGATCTCTACAAGCTCTACCCATCCCCGCGCAATACGGTCCGCGATGTGTTCGAGCACCAGGTCTTCGTGCCCCACCCCTACGCCATCATTGACTTGGATGTGATGGAGCTGGCGGGCAAAACGACGCTGTTTGGTGCCTGCCGCCTGTCGGACATGAAAATGGGCCAGGTGGTGACTTTCGAGCTGGCCTCCGATCAGGCCAAGTTCGAACGGCTGTTCACCCCCGACTAAACCACCCCATGGACGACGACAACCAGATCCACGTGCCGCCCTCCTTCATGGCGGTGTACACCGACACCCGAGGGCGCCTGACGGAAAAGGCGGACGGCGTGCGCGCCCGCTACGAACTGTGCGAAGACTTGGCAGGCCACCTGGTGGAGCACGCGCAGACGCTGTACCACGTGCAGGCGCCTTCCGAGACCGAGATCCTGCAGCGCATCCACGCGGGGCTGTGCACGGCCGAATCTGGCGTGGCGGTGGCCGAAGCGACATGGATCGTCACCCGACTGGCCGAGCTGCTGGTGTGGCAATGCCCCGTGCTAGTTCCGCCGCAGCCTGAATCTGCAGCCGACGCGGCCCAGCCACCGCAGGCAGGCTGACCAACCTTGGGACACGGTGCGCGCTTGGCTATACTGCGGCCCATGTCCACGCACACCCCCTTTGCCATGACCGCCGCACTTGCGGTGGCGTTGCAGTGCGTGGGCAAAACCAAAAAACCAGAGCTCATCTGACCGGAGCTGTGGTTCCGTCCGGATGAGCGACGGAACCACCTGGTAGAGAAATTTCCTTTTCTCGTTTCACTCCCCGGCATTCCGCGCGCGCTCCCTCCAGACGGTTCTTCCCCTGGTCGAACCCTGAAAGGACGCTTCGCATGTCTGCCACCGATACCGCTACCTCCCACCAGCCGCTGTTCAGCGGGCTCTGGATCGCCTTGGTCACACCGTTCAAGGATGGCGCCGTGGATCACCCGGCCCTTGCCGCCCTCACCACCCGGCTGCGTGCCGACGGCGTTGCGGGCTTCGTTGCCTGCGGCTCGACCGGTGAGGCCGCGGCCCTCGACAAGGCCGAGCAACTGCAGGTGCTGGATACCGTGCTCAGCGCCGCCCAGGGTCTGCCCGTGGTGATGGGCGTGTCGGGCTACCACCAGGGCCAGGTGCTGGAGCAGGTGCAGGCCCTTGCACACTACCCGGTGGCAGGCCTGCTGGTGTCCGCCCCGCACTACATCCGCCCCTCGCAGGAGGGCCTGCTGCACTGGTTCCGCACTCTGGCCGATGCCAGCGCGGTGCCCCTGCTGATCTACGACATTCCGTACCGCACAGGCGCCACGCTCACCACCGAAACGCTGCTGGCGCTGGCCGCACATCCGCGCATAGAGGCCATCAAGGACTGTGGCGGCAACACGGCCAAGACGCAGGCCCTGATCGCCGATGGCCGGCTGCAGGTGCTGACGGGCGAAGACGCGCAGATCTTCCATACGCTGGCCCTCGGTGGCGCAGGCGCCATCTCTGCCTGTGCACACTGGCAGACGCCGCTTTTTGTGGAGTTGATGGCATTGCTGCGTCAGGGCGACCTGCCCGCAGCCCGCCATTTGTGGCAGGCCTTGCAACCCTGGGTGGAAGCGTGTTTTGCAGAGCCCAACCCTGCCCCGCTCAAGGCCATGCTGGCGCATGCAGGGTGGATGCACAGTGAACTGCGCGCGCCGATGATGCCGGCCTCAAAGGCGCTGCAAGATCGTTTGAAGGCGCTTTGAGGTGACGTGCTGGCGAGCGCGGGAGCGCCCCGGTTAACCGCCCGTAACCGGGGGGAAGAAAGCCACCTCGGCCCCATCGGCCAGGGTGGCGGACTCGTCGCTCAAGGTCTGGTTGAGTGCCATGCGCACGGCCCGGCCCCGCGCCAGGCTGCTGGCATGGGCACCACCGCGTGCGATGAGCTCATCGCGCAAGGCGCCCAGCGTGGTGGCAGCGGTTTCGACCGCCTCGCTGCCGTGCCCAATGGCCTCACGGATCGAGGCAAAGTAGCGCACAGAGACCTTCATCCCAGCAACTCCGAAAACGCGATAAACCGCACCATATCGCCTGGCGCAATCGTCTGGCCCGCCGGGTTGTCCACCACGCCATCACCCCAGGCGGCCGAAGTGAGCACGCCCGAACTCTGGTTGTTGAACAGGTCCAGTCCGCCCGCCGCGTTGTGCCGTACGCGCAGAAATTCGCGGCGTTTATCGGCTTTGGGCCAGGTGAAATCGGCACGCACCGCCACGGCCTGTGGAGTCACGTCCTGCACGCCCTGCAGCCGCAGCACAAAGGGCCGCACCAGCAATGCAAAGGTCAGAAAGCTAGACACCGGGTTGCCGGGCAGGCCCATGAAGTGGGCAGCACCGCCTTCACGCGGGATCTGGCCATAGGCAAACGGCTTGCCGGGCTTCATCGCGATCTGCCACAGGTCCAGCGTGCCCAGAGTCTCCACAGCAGGCTTGATGTGGTCTTCCTCACCCACACTCACGCCCCCGCTGGTCAGGATCAGGTCGTGCGCGCTGCTGGCCTGGCGCAGGGCGTCGATGGTGGCCTCGCGCCGGTCGGGCACGATGCCCAAGTCGGTCACCTCGCAGCCCAAGCGTAGCAGCATCGCACGCAGGAAAAAGCGGTTGCTGTTGTAGATGGCACCGGGGCGCATCTGCTCGGGCGGGACTTCGCCGGGCATGACCAGTTCATCGCCCGTGGAAAACAGCGCCACGCGCGGGCGGCGCACGACCTGCAGCTGGTGCTGACCAATGCTGGCGGCCAGGCCCAGTTCGGCCGGAGTGAGACGCGTGCCAGCCGACAGCACCACCGCACCCCGCGTGATGTCTTCGCCCGCGCTGCGGATCCACTGCCCGGCTCGCGGAACGGCGTTGATACGCACCGAGCCCAAGCCATCGGCCGCCGCAAGGGCTTCACAGTCTTCCTGCATCAGGATGGCATCGGCACCTGCAGGCACTGGCGCACCGGTGAAGATGCGCGCTGCCGTGCCGGGCTGCAGTGGGTCGCCCGCACTGCCGGCAGGAATGCGCTGCGACACGCGCAACAACACCCCTGCCGCTGCCACGTCGGCGCAGCGCACGGCGTAACCATCCATCGAGCTGTTGTCCTGGGGAGGCACCTGCAGAGCCGACACACAGCTTTGCGCCAGCACGCGGCCGTCGGCGTCAAAGGTGGTGACGGTATCGGAGCCTGGCAGCAGCTGGGCGTGCGCCAGCAGGTCCGCCAGCGCCTCGTCCAGCGGCTTGAGCGGCTTCATTGCGGGGCGCATGGCAGCAGCCCCCCGTGCAGTTCCCAGTTGTACTCAAAGCGGTGTTCGTACTGGATGAGCCAGTCCACCACCTGGTCGGGTGCGTTCAGGTCCAGCAAGGGCAATTGCGTGGCGACCGGCAGGCTCTCGGGGGCATCAGTGGCCACAGCCACCACAAAGTCGTCTTCGGGGTAACGCACGGGCTTGGCCACTTGCCCTGGCTCGGGGGCTCGCCAGACTTCGATCTTGAGCAGGTCGCTGTCCTTGAAACCCTCCACCAGCACCCAGTCCACACCCTGGTACAGCTCCGCCAGCAGGTGGTGCACGCTGAGGGTGGCGGGCTGCTCGAACTCGCGCACCAGCATCAGGCGCTTGTCCGATGCCGCGACCACCTCGAAAGCCCCCGCCTCGCGGTGGCGGTAGGTGTCCTTGCCCGGGTGGTCCACATCAAAACTGTGGTGGGCATGCTTGACCACCGACACTCGCAGGCCCCGCAGCCGCAGCGCGGGGATCAACTGCTCGACCAGCGTGGTCTTGCCACTGCCGGAAAACCCGGCAAAACCGACAACCTTCATCCACTGCTCCTTGATTAGCTATGTTATTTATAGCATTAAGTGCATGCCAGACTAGCGCCCGGGGCAATATTGACCACAAACGACCTTGTCCTGGCCCGCCCGGCATCTGCCGGCCGCTCACGCGGACAGGCAGGTACCGACCGTTCACCCCAGCGCGGCAGGGGAGCAATGGCGTTCGATGTAGGCCTTGACCAAGTCCACGTCGGCGGGCATCACCTGTACACGCTTGGGCAGGTCTTCGATGCCTGCAAACTTGGCAGGCCGCTCGGGCGCATGGCCCAGCGCTTCGACGATGGTTTCGGCAAACTTGATGGGCAGCGCCGTTTCCAGCACGATCATCGGTACGTTGGGGTCTTGGTGATGCTCAAGGGCCACCTTCACCCCGTCGGCGGTGTGGGTGTCGATGGTCACGCCATGGCGCTGATAGTTGTCGCGGATGGTGGCCAAGCGGTCGGCGTGGGTGCTCTTGCCACTCTCAAAACCGTATTTGGTGGCGGCATCGGCAAACAGCGGCTCCGCGCTCAAGTCAAAGCGGCCGTAGGTTTGCAATGCAGCGCCGAACAAGGCCTTGGTACGTTGGCCGTTGCGGCCCAGCAGGTCGAAAATGAAACGCTCGAAGTTGCTGGCCTTGCTGATATCCATCGAAGGGCTGGACGTCTCGTGCGTGTCGGCACTGCTGCGCACGCGGTACACGCCGGTGCGGAAGAACTCGTCGAGCACATCGTTCTCGTTGGTGGCCACCACCAGCTTGGCAATGGGCAGGCCCATCATGCGCGCCACATGGCCGGCGCACACGTTGCCGAAGTTGCCCGAGGGCACCGTGAAGCTGACCTTCTGGTCGTTGGTCTCGGTGGCCTGGATGTAGCCCGCAAAGTAGTACACCACCTGCGCCAGCAGGCGCGCCCAGTTGATGGAATTGACCGTGCCGATCTTGTACTTGTGCTTGAAGGCGTGGTCGTTGGAGACTGCCTTGACGATGTCCTGGCAGTCGTCAAACACGCCTTCGATGGCGATGTTGTGGATGTTCTCGTCCTGCAGGCTGAACATTTGCGCCTGCTGGAAGGCGCTCATGCGGCCGTGCGGGCTGGTCATGAACACACGCACGCCCGCCTTGCCACGCATGGCGTATTCGGCCGCGCTGCCGGTGTCGCCGCTGGTGGCGCCCAGGATGTTGAGCTGCTCACCACGGCGGCCCAGTTCGTACTCGAACAGGTTGCCCAGCAACTGCATGGCCATGTCCTTGAAGGCCAGCGTGGGGCCGTTGGACAGGGCTTCGAGCCACAGGCCGTCTTCGAGGTGGCGCAGGGGCACGATCTCGCCCGTGCCAAACACTTCGGCGGTGTACGTCTTGGCGCACAGGGCCTTCAGGTCGGCAGCGGGGATGTCGTCGATGTAGAGCGACAGGATCTGGAACGCCAGCTCGGCATAGCCTTGCTCGTGGTAAGCCTTGCGCAAGCGCGTGAGCATGGCGTCATCTACCTGCGGGTAATGCTCGGGCAGGTACAGACCACCATCGGGCGCCAGGCCTTCGAGGAGGATGTCGCAAAACTGCTTGCGGTCTGCATGGCCGCGGGTGCTGAGGTACTTCATGAGGGGTTCCCGTCGGTATCGGTGAATGGGGTGAACTGGCTAAAAGCTTATGCCGTACACACGGATGTCAATGTAGAGACGCGAGGCGATCAGCAGGAAGAACCCGCCGATCAGGATGAGCCAGTGCAGTGCCCGGTCCTGGCGGTTGTCGGTGCGCTCCAGAAGCACAAAGTACAGCCACGCGGCCAGAAAGCTGCCCGCCCCGTTGAGGACGGCCTGCGTGCGCGGCATGGACCCGAACAGGGCCAGTGCGACCAGCAGGCCAAACCAGAACGCCAGATGCCAGCGCGGCAGATCGACATGCGCCATCTTGAGCAGCGCCGACAGCGTGAGGGCGGCAACCAGCGTGGGCACGGCGGGGCAGCATCATGGCGCGGCGTGGTCCATCATCAGTTGAGCTCTTCCTTGCGGATGCGCGTGATGGGCGCCAGCACGGTAGGCAGGGCCTGCATTTGTGCAATGACGGCATCCATCGTGCCTTCGCGGGTGTCATGGGTCAGGATGATCAGGTCGGTCTGAGTCGATCCTTCGCCACCCACCTCATCGGCTTCGCGCTGCAGCACGGCATCGATGCTCACGCCGGCCTCGGCCAGCAGGCCTGTGACCTTGGCCAGCACGCCGGCCTGATCGGCCACGCGCAGGCGCAGGTAGTAGCTGGTGACCACTTCGCTCATCGGCAGCACGGGCAGCTGGTCCATGGCGCCCTGCAGCGTGTTGGCCTGGAAGGCCAGGTGCGGCACGCGGTGTTCAGGGTCGGCCGTGTGCAAGCGTGCGATGTCTACCAGGTCGGCGATCACTGCACTGGCGGTGGGCTCACTGCCTGCGCCCTTGCCGTAGTACAGCGTGGTGCCCACGGCATCGCCCTGCACCACCACGGCGTTCATCGCGCCTTCGACGTTGGCAATCAGGCGCTTGGAGGGTACGAGGCTCGGGTGCACGCGCAGCTCGATGCCCTTTTCGGCGCGCTTGGTGATGCCCAGCAGCTTGATGCGGTAGCCCAGTTGTTCTGCGTATTTGATGTCGGCGGAGGAGAGCTTGGTGATGCCTTCCACATAGGCCTTGTCGAACTGCACCGGGATGCCGAAAGCGATGGCGCTCATCAACGTCGCCTTGTGCGCGGCATCCACGCCTTCAATGTCGAAGGTCGGGTCGGCTTCGGCGTAACCCAGGCGTTGCGCTTCTTTGAGCACGACGTCGAAGTCCAGGCCCTTGCTGCGCATCTCGGACAGGATGAAGTTGGTGGTGCCGTTGATGATGCCGGCGATCCACTGGATGCGGTTGGCCGTGAGGCCTTCGCGCAGCGCCTTGATGATGGGGATGCCACCTGCCACGGCGGCCTCAAAGGCCACCATCACGCCCTTGGCCGATGCGGCCGCAAAAATCTCGGTGCCATACACGGCCAGCAGCGCCTTGTTGGCGGTGACGACATGCTTGCCTGCGGCAATGGCTTCGAGCACCAGTGCGCGTGCGATGCCGTAGCCGCCGATCAACTCGATCACGATGTCGATGTCGGGGTTGGCGATGATGGCACGGGCGTCGTTGACGACCTGGATGCCGTCACCCACCACAGCCTTGGCGCGCGCTACGTCCAGGTCCGCCACCATGGTGATCTCGATGCCACGGCCAGCACGGCGGCTGATCTCGTCCTGGTTGCGCTGCAACACGTTGAACACGCCGCTGCCGACGGTGCCGATGCCCAGAAGGCCTACTTGGATGGGTTTCATAGCAATGGGAAGGGAAAGAAAAACAATGATTCGGGAGGGATGTAGAGGGCGCGGTGTCGAGCAGCAGATCCCTCAACGCGTGACATAGGTCGGCAACTGCCAGGCGCCGCCCGCAAAGCCACGGCACATGCCGTCGCCAGACTCGCCGCGCAGCACAAAACCCTGGCCGTCGAACTGCCACTCACGCACCCACCAGCAGTCGCCAATGCCCCGGCCCTTCATTGCCGAATGCACCGTGCCCGAGGCCGGATCGAAATCGCCGTCCACGTCCTGCAAGGGCTCTGGCTTGTAGGGCGGGCGGTCGTTGGCCACCCACAGCAAGCTGCTGAAGTTGTAAGCGCCCATGCCACAGGGCACGGACAGCAGCACCTTGCGCTCCGTGAGCCGGTAGACCTGCACATTGGCGGGGTTGAACGCATCGTCGCCGTTGCACTGGCCTTCGGTACTGGCGCGGCCCAGCGCAGCCACCAGCGGCTTGGCAAGTGCGGCATCCCCCTTGCGCGCAGGCATCGGGGTCACAGCCTTGATGACCGGAGCAGGCAAAGACGGCAGCACAGAAGCCTCTGGCTTCGTGCCCTTGCGCACCAAGGCGCCCGGTGTGCCCACCCGGCCCTGGGCCTCGTCCATCTTGAGCAGAACCGCGGTGACACCCGCCAGTGACAGCACCCAACGGTCCTTGCCAGCGGCCACCGTGGCCTCTTCGTTCTTGAGCAGCTCCTGCAGCAGGCGGGGCACCTGCGCTGCCGGCACGCTGGGGGTGTCGCCCTTGAGCCCTGGCAAAGACAGTGTGCCCACCTTGAGGTGCAGCGACGCTGGAGTGGCTTTCTCGGTGGACACCTGCAGGTCCACCAGCACCGGCGTGTCAGGTCCTGCCTCGCGGGTCAGGCGCATGGAGACCGGCTCCGACTCGCCACTCTCCGACTGGTAACCCACGGCCCTGCAAGTGCGGGTGTTGTCGCACTGCAAGGCCCAGTCCTTGTGCTGGAAGCTCACGGGCTCTTTGCCCTTGTCGGCAGCCTGCACAGCAGCGCCGTGCAAGCCCGCCGCCACCAGCCCACAGGCGGCGACATGCCGGGCCAGGTCAAGAACGGGGGGTCTGTGCATGGAGCGTATCGCCTTGTCTTCTGGGCAACGCGACGGATCAGGCCGCGACGGCTGCCACAGTGGTCTGCTTGCGCTTTCGGTATTGCTCCAGGAAGCGCGCCACGCGGCCAATGGCATCGCGCAGGTCGTCTTCATGGGGCAGGAACACGATGCGGAAATGGTCCGGAGCAGGCCAGTTGAAACCCGTGCCCTGCACCAGCATGACCTTCGTCTCCTGCAGCAACTCCAGGAAGAACTGCTGGTCGTCCTCGATGGGATACACCGCCGGGTCGAGGCGCGGAAACATGTACAGCGCGGCCTGAGGTTTCACACAGGTCACGCCCGGGATGGCCGTGATCAGTTCATACGCCAGATCACGCTGCTTGCGCAGGCGGCCGCCCTCACAGACCAGTTCGTTGATGCTCTGGTAACCACCCAGCGCCGTCTGCACGGCCCATTGGCCAGGAACGTTGGCACAAAGTCGCATGTTCGAGAGCATGTTCAGGCCCTCGATGTAGTCCTTAGCGGGCTTCTTGTCGCCCGAGACCACCAGCCAGCCAGCACGGTAACCGCAAGACCGGTAGCTTTTGGACAGCGAGTTGAAGGTGAGCGTAAGCACATCCTCGCTCAGCGAGCCGATGGCCGTGTGCTTGGCGCCGTCGTACAACACCTTGTCGTACACCTCGTCCGCAAAGATCACCAGGCCGTGTTCGCGGGCGATGGCCACGATGCCCTTGAGCAACTCGACCGAGTACAGCGCACCCGTGGGGTTGTTGGGGTTGATGACCACGATGCCTTTGGTACGCGGCGTGATCTTGGCGCGGATGTCCTCCAGGTCGGGCATCCAGCCATTGGCCTCATCGCACAGGTAGTGCACCGGCGTGCCGCCCGACAGGCTGGCCGCAGCAGTCCACAGCGGGTAATCCGGCGATGGCAGCAACAACTCATCGCCCGTGTCCAGCAACGCGTTGGTGGCCATTACGATCAGTTCGCTGGCGCCGTTGCCCAGGTAGATGTCATCCAGCGCCACGCCCTTGATGCCCTGCTTCTGGGTCTCGTGCATCACGGCCTTGCGGGCGGCGAAGATGCCTTTGCTGTCCGAGTAGCCCGCCGAGTTGGGCAGGTTGCGGATCATGTCCTGCTGGATTTCTTCGGGGGCATCAAAGCCAAACACCGCCAGATTGCCGATGTTGAGCTTGATGATCTTGTGCCCATCCTCCTCCATCTGCTTGGCCGCGTCCATGATCGGGCCCCGGATGTCGTAGCAAACATTGGCGAGCTTGGCGGATTTTTGGACGGTTTTCATGCGCTGACAGTAGTGCGGTGGGGTCAGGAGGCCGCCGGAGCCGGCGCCCTCAGGCGAAACCTATAATTTGACCACAGAACCGTTGCCATCCCCTGGCGCCGGGCGCCGCTGCCACACCCCGCAGCACCTGAGGCCCACCACTTCCTGCCATGAAATTCCAGCCCGACCGCTCCAACGCTCAGACCATCAGCGGCTACGGCCCCGGCTGGATCGGCATCGACGCCGACAAGATCACCCACAGCGTCATCATCGGGTCGGCAGGCCTGCGCCAGCCCTGGCCCTGCTCCCGCTTTGAGGACCTGACCCCGGAGCATTTCGCCCAGTTGGCCGGACTGGAAACCGAACTGGTCATTTTTGGCAGCGGGCTGCGCAATCGTTTTCCCCCGCCCGCATGGTTGGCTCCCCTGATAGCGCGGCGGCTCGGGCTGGAGACCATGGACACCCAGGCAGCATGCCGCACCTACAACATCCTGGCGAGCGAAGGACGCAACGTGGTCGCAGCCCTGATTCTGGAAGTCTGAACGCGCGCTCACGGCCTGCCTCAAAGTCGGGCGCACCGGGAATGCCACTTATGCACGGCCGTGCCAAAGTGCCCGCCACCCCACGCAGGACACACTGTCTTACATTTGGCCGGGAACCGATTTCAGGGTAAAATCACCGGTTGCGGTCGGGGGCACCACCAAGAGCAATAACACACCCACTCCCCCGGCTTACCAACGACTACATCCTGAGAGATTGAAGTGATATGGCGATCGTTGTCAACAAACCCCTCCCTGAATTTGAAGCCAACGCAACCGGTGGTATCAAGGTCTCCAACACCTCCCACCTTGGCCAAATTCTGGTTCTCTACTTCTATCCCAAGGACAACACGCCGGGCTGCACCACGGAGGCCATGCAGTTTCGCGACAAGTACAAGGATTTCGTGAAAGCTGGCGCAGCCGTGTTCGGTGTCTCGCGCGACAACATGAAGTCGCACGACGACTTCAAGGAAAAGCTGGAACTGCCGTTCGAGCTGATTGCCGACACCGAAGAAAAGATGTGCCACATGTTCGGTGTGGTCAAGAACAAGATCATGTACGGCAAGAAGGTCAAGGGCATCGAGCGCAGCACCTTCCTGATCGGCCCCGATGGCCTGCTGGTGCAAGAGTGGCGCGGCCTCAAGGTACCAGGCCACGTGGACGAAGTCCTCAAGACCGTCAAATCCCTCAAGGCCCTGAAAAAGGCCGCCTGAGCGGACAACCTGATCGCATCAGCGCTGCTGCGACCGTTGCAATCCACCAAAGGGCACTGGAGCATCCACGCGACACACCGCCCGTTTTGCCCTGGCAAGACACATGGAGTGGGCATAATGGATCAATGCCCCTGGTTCTTGCACCGTTAGCACCCATCCAAAAAGCCGCCTTGGCCTCCAGGCGGCTTTTTGCTTTCTGACCCCATCCGTTACCCCTTTACCGACCGAGGCCCTGCCACCATGCCCCTGCCCCCCGCCCCCAGCCGGCGCGCTGCACTCCTCGCGCCAGAAGCCTTTGAAGTCACGGCCCGCCCCCGCGTAGCCACCACCTCGGCCAACGAAGCCGTTGCCATGCCTCAGCGCGCCGCTGCAGCCCCAGCCCGCGCGGGACGCAAGGCAGACAGTGTGGCCTCGTCGCTGGCAGCGCCTGACACCGCTCCACTGCTACAGATCGAGACACGAACCCGGACAGCCGTCCCCTCTGCCGCTCCCGTGGCTCGCAGCACTGGCACGCGCAAGGCGCGCGGTACCGCCACTCCTCCTGCCGTCACCGCCAGCCCCGCGCCAGCCACCGCAACCACCACACGCAGCCGCAAGTCCGCATCGCATGGCCCGACCAAGCTCTTCGTGCTGGACACCAATGTGCTCCTGCATGACCCGACCAGCCTGTTCCGCTTTGAAGAGCACGACATCTTCCTGCCGATGATCGTGCTGGAAGAATTGGACGGCCACAAGAAGGGCATGACCGAAGTCGCGCGCAACGGCCGCCAAGCCAGTCGCACCCTGGATGCACTGGCGGCCGCCCAGGGCGCCGACATGGCCAAGGGCCTCAAGCTCGACTCCACCGGCCAGCGCGCCGCTGGCGGCCACCTGTTCTTCCAGACCGTACCGCTGGATTACAGCCTGCCCACCAGCCTGCCCCCCGGCAAGGCCGACAACCAGATCCTGGGCGTGGTCGAAGCCCTGCGCAAGCTGCACGCCCCGCGCGAGGTGGTGCTGGTATCCAAGGACATCAACATGCGCGTCAAGGCGCGCGCCCTGGGCCTGAACGCCGAGGACTACCAGAACGACAAGACACTGGAAGACGGCGATCTGCTGTACGCCGGTGTGCTGGCCCTGCCGCCCGACTTCTGGGCCAAGAGCGGCAAGAACGTGGAAAGCTGGCAGAGCGGCGCCCACACCTACTACCGCATCGGCGGGCCCATCGTGCCGCAGCTGATGATCAACCAGTTTGTGTACTTCGAGGCCCCCGGCGAGCCCAGCCTGTTTGCGCGCGTGAGCGAGATCCGTGAAAAGACTGCGGTGCTGCAGACGCTCAAGGACTATGGCTCCACCAAGAATGCTGTGTGGGGCGTGACCACGCGCAACCGCGAGCAGAACTACGCCATGAATCTGCTCATGGACCCCGAGATCGACTTCGTGACCCTGACCGGCACTGCAGGCACCGGCAAGACCCTGCTGGCCCTGGCCGCAGGCCTCACTCAGGTGCTGGACGACCGCCGCTACACCGAGATCATCATGACCCGCGCCACCGTGAGCGTGGGTGAGGACATCGGCTTCCTGCCCGGCACCGAAGAAGAGAAGATGGGCCCCTGGATGGGCGCACTGGATGACAACCTGGAGTTTTTGGCCAAGGGCGATGGCGGCAACGCAGGCGAGTGGGGCCGCGCGGCCACCAACGAGCTGATCCGCAGCCGCATCAAGATCAAGAGCATGAACTTCATGCGCGGGCGCACCTTCCTGAACAAGTACGTGATCATCGACGAGGCGCAGAACCTGACGCCCAAGCAGATGAAGACGCTGATCACCCGCGCAGGCCCCGGCACCAAGATCATCTGCATGGGCAACCTGGCGCAGATCGATACACCGTACCTGACCGAAGGCTCCTCCGGCCTGACGTATGCGGTGGACCGCTTCAAGGGCTGGCCACACAGCGGGCACATCACCCTGGCGCGGGGCGAACGCTCACGCCTGGCGGACTTCGCCAGCGAGGTGCTCTGAGTTGGCGGCAGGCTGGGTTGCAGCACTGAAGCTGGTGCCCTGGGGCGACGTCATCGAGGCGACGCCCCAGATCCTGCAGGCGGCCAAGAAGCTGCTGGGCACCACCCAAAAAGGGAATGCCGAAGCGGCGACGGGTGCACTCGATGGTGACGTTGGCGAGCCCGCCATTCCGGTGGCCTTGCAGCTTCAGCATCTGCGTGACCGCGTGGCGCAATTGGAGCGGGAGCAGCAGGAGTCCGCCATGCTGATCCAGTCCCTGGCCGAACAGCACGCCCAGGTGGTGCAGGCGGTGGAAGTGCAGCGCCGACGCCAGCAATGGCTCACCGTGGCGGTGAGCATGCTGGCAGTGGCATGCGCAGGTTTGCTGGTGTGGGTACTAACTCAATAGTGCAATAGCGATACCGCGCATGCCGGGAGCCTGGAACCACGGGCACTGTACGCCATGGCACCAGAACTTGTTCGCTATAAATTCAATAGCTGCTAGCGCTTATAAAACCGGCGCTAGCAGCTATTTTTATTAGAAATCGTCGCCTGAACCCATCGCCAGGTTCTCAAAGCGCGTCTGGTTCTTCTGGAAGAACAGCTTCACGGTTCCGGTGGGGCCGTTCCGCTGTTTGCCGATGATGACCTCGGCCACGTTGGGCTCTTTGGAGTCCTTGTTGTAGTAGTCGTCGCGGTAGATGAACATGATGATGTCCGCGTCCTGCTCGATGGCGCCCGATTCGCGCAGATCGGACATCATGGGGCGCTTGTCGGTACGCTGCTCCACCGAGCGGTTGAGCTGAGACAGCGCGATCACCGGGCATTGCAGCTCCTTGGCCAGCATCTTGAGGCCGCGGGAAATTTCGCCCAGCTCCGTCGCCCGGTTGTCCGATCCCGACGAACCCGAGCCGCTCATGAGCTGCAAGTAGTCCACCACGATCAGGCCCAGCTTGCCGCACTGGCGCGCCAAACGGCGCGCGTTGGCACGCAGCTCGCTGGGCGTGAGGCCCGGGGTTTCGTCGATGTGCAGCGACACCGTGCGCAGCTTCTCGATGGCTTCGGTCAGGCGCGGCCATTCATCGTCGGTGAGTTTGCCGGTGCGCAGGTTGCCCTGGTTCACCCGGCCGATCGAGCCCACGATACGCACCGCCAATTGAGCGGCGCCCATTTCCATCGAGAAGATGGCGACCGGCAAGCCCTCGTTGAGCGCCACGTGCTCAGCGATGTTCACCGCGAACGAGGTTTTGCCCATGGACGGGCGGGCTGCCAGCACCACCATGTCGCCCGCCTGCAAGCCACTGGTCATACGGTCCAGGTCGGCAAAGCCGGTGGGGACGCCCGTGACGTCCACAGGGTTGTCCGCCATCTCCTGCACGCGGTCGAGCAAGTCAATCACCAGCGTGTCGAGCGACTGGAAGCCCTGCTTGGTGCGCGAACCCTCTTCGCCAATGGCAAAGATCTTGGCCTCGGCTTCGTCCAGGATGCGCTCCACCGTTTTGCCCTGGGGGTTGAACGCGTTGGTCGAAATTTCGTCGCTGGCCGTGACCAGCTTGCGCAGGATGGCACGTTCGCGAACGATTTCGGCATAGCGCCGAATATTGCTGGCACTGGGTACGTATTGCGCCAGATTGTTCAGATAGGCCAGCCCGCCCATCTCCTGCGCCTTGCCCTGGTTCTGGAGGTGCTCGAACACCGTGATCACGTCGGCTGGCTTGCTGGCATTGATCAGCGCGCCAATGGCTGTGTAGATCATTTGGTGCTCGTGGCGATAGAAATGGCTTTCTACCAGCAGGTCGCCCACGCGGTCCCAGGCGTTATTGTCCAGCAGCAGACCACCCAGCACACTGGACTCCGCCTCGATGGAGTGCGGCGGCACACGCAACTGGGCAATTTCACGGTCCGGCACGGGCGTGAATCCATCATCAAGGGGTGGGAAAACGGCAGACATGGAATCCTTGGAGCTAACCCGGCATGCTATCGCCCACGCGGCGTGTCGTCATGGCACAAGTCTGTGGATAAGGCGGGGGTAACCCGTGGGCAACCGTGTACAAACTACGGTCACACAAAGACAAAAGCCGCCCAAGGGCGGCTTTTTTTGAGAGGTCCTGACGGA
The DNA here is from genome assembly GCF_059423685.1 of Acidovorax sp. GW460-11-11-14-LB4. NCBI lineage: Bacteria > Pseudomonadati > Pseudomonadota > Betaproteobacteria > Burkholderiales > Comamonadaceae > Acidovorax > Acidovorax sp. GW460-11-11-14-LB4. The sequence continues at coordinate 62,421 of NZ_JBWKYJ010000019.1, forward strand.
CGATCAGGCGGTTTCGCCGTAGACCGACACGTTGACTTCCACGACCACGTCGGTGTGCAAAGCCACGCTCACAGCGCTGTCGCTCACGACCTTGATCGGGCCGTTGGGCAGGCGGATTTGCGACTTGGCAACCTTGTAGCCTTGCTTGTTCAGCTCTTCGGCGATGTCATGATTGGTCACGGAACCAAACAGACGGCCATCCACGCCAGCCTTTTGTGTCAGCTTGACAGTGGTACCGGCCAGCTTTTCACCTTGGGCCTGGGCTTCTGCCAGCTTGGCAGCAGCGGCCTTTTCGAGTTCAGCGCGCTTGGCTTCGAACTCTGCCTTGGCAGCTTCGGTGGCGCGACGTGCGCGGCCAGCGGGAATCAGAAAGTTGCGGGCGTAGCCGTCTTTGACCTTGACGATTTCACCGAGGTTGCCGAGGTTCACAACCTTGTCGAGCAGGATGATTTGCATGGGTTGTGCTCCTTAGATCTTGTGCTGGTCGCTGTAAGGCACCAGGGCCAGGAAGCGTGCGCGCTTGATGGCAGTGTTCAGCTGACGCTGGAAGATGGCGCGCGTGCCGGTCAGGCGTGCGGGGATGATCTTGCCGTTTTCGGCGATGAAATCGCGCAGCGTATCGACATCCTTGTAGTCGATTTCTTCAACACCGGTCACCGTGAAGCGGCAAAAGCGCTTGCGCTTGAACAGCAGGGACTGGGTGTTGCGCTTTGGGCGCTTGTCTTTGTTGAACTTCTTGAACGTGGCCATTGCGGACCCCTTGAAAATTAATTTTGTTGAATATCCTGGATGTGCAGCACTGCAGTCTTGCCATTGCGCGGTGTGGCCAGAAATCCATAGAAAGTCCAGAGACTTCCGATGTTCTGCCTTGCCAGTCGCTCAGCCATCGCTCCAAATGCGGTGGCTTTTATGGCGGCCTTGACTTCGCGGGGGTGGCCTGCTTCGGTTTGCTGGGACTCGTGTTCGAGGCGCAGCGTGAGGGCAGGCAGTCCGGCGGGCGTGTATCGCAGGGGCTCAGCCTCTGCGATATAGGCGGTCAAGACGACGCGGTTCTCCACTCCAAAGAGAGAAGAGGATCAGCGCTCGCCGGCCGCCGCGTATTCAGCTTGGCTGGCCTTGCGGGCTTCTTCGCGCTCGACGGTCTTCATCATGGAGGAAGGACCGGTTTCAGCCTTCTTCTTTTGCACGGTCAGGTGGCGCAGCACGGCGTCGTTGAACTTGAAGGCGTGCTCCAGTTCAGCCATCACAGCCTGGTCGGCTTCGATGTTCACGCACAGGTAGTGGGCCTTGGCCAGCTTGTTGATCAGGTACGCCAGTTGACGACGGCCCCAGTCTTCCACGCGGTGCACCTTGCCACCGCCAGCGGTGATCATGCCCTTGTAGCGCTCCAGCATGGCTGGAACTTGTTCGCTTTGATCCGGATGGATCAACAAAATGATTTCGTAATGACGCATGCAGACTCCTTTTGGGTGAGACCACCCACCGCGTCTAGAAGTGGTGTGGCAAGGGAAAGCCTGCGATTATAACCCGACCGCTTGCGCTTGTACACTCAGCACACCCGCTACAGCATCGTCCACACCCCATTTGTCCAGCCATGGAAGGTGCGGCCCTTGCAAAAACGGCGGTTGGGCCGACATGCCCTACAACCACTTGCGCCAACCCGGGGCCGTCATGACGACAAATCCCTGGCGCAGACCTTGATATTTCCCGGCAAGCCCCCAGATGCCGCGCGTACTGCTTTTTTACCTCTTCAAATCCTGACATGTCAGACCACAGCCAAACCAACCCCGCCCCAAGCG